>CAZDAT010000104.1:0-7069 GCA_964503695.1 uncultured Lachnospiraceae bacterium | reverse complement strand
TACCGTTTCTGAAATCACCTGCTGAAATCATTCTTATTCTCCTCCTAAAAAGTTCACAATACAATTCGATTTTATTTTATACTATAAAATCCCATTTGGCAAGCAATACTTGTATATTATTATAAAAATATTGTAAAAAAGTGTATTTTTTTATTTTTTCCTGCCCTGTTTTAACTGCAAAACAAAATCGATTGCTTCCAGATAGCCGTTAAGCCCATGTCCGTATATCTGTTTCTGGCATACTTCCCTGGTAACGGATATCTTCCGAAATTCTTCCCTTTTTGTGATATCGGATATATGAACCTCCACTTTGGGAACCGACACACTTGCCAGTGCATCACGGATGGCATAGCTATAATGTGTAAAAGCTCCGGGATTAATGATAATAGCTTCTGTTTCATCAAAATAAGCTTCCTGAATGCGGTCAATTATCGCTCCCTCATGATTGCTTTGAAACACAAGAACTTCATTTCCTGTTTCTTTTCCTTTTTCTTCCAGCATTTTTACAAGTCCGGCATAATCCGTAGTTCCATAGATTCCTTTTTCCCGTATTCCCAGAAAATTCAGATTCGGACCGTTAATTACAAGAATCTTCATTTTTTCTATCCTTTCCTGTCATTTCTTTTGTCATTTACATAATTCATACCTATACAATTATGCATTACATTTCTTCTTTTTTCACTTATCTGTTTTCTCATAAAGACCGGATTTCTTCTACAATCTCTGCAATTGTTTTTTCATCCACCACAATCTCTCTCTTGGCACAGTTCTGATACTTTTCTTTTCTCTGCTCCATCATTTCCCTTATTTTTTCTCGCGGATTTTGTGTCTGCAATAAGGGGCGTTTCTTATCTCCTTTCAGCCGTTCATAAATGGTTTCATCCGAAGCTTTTAAATAAATTACCTCCCCGAGCTTTTGCAGTAGTTCTTGATTTTCTTCTTTTAACGGCAGACCACCACCGACAGCAATCACATGATTTTCTTTTCCTTTTTTTTCAAGAAGCTCTTTTAAGTACGCCGTCTCCATTTCCCGAAAACAGGCTTCTCCCCTGGTTTTAAAAATTTCAGAAATGGTGGTTTGTTCCCTTGCTTCAATTTCCTCATCCGTATCCAGAAAAAGCCAGCCAAGACTTCGTGACAGTTGCTTTCCCACTGTACTTTTTCCGCAACCCATAAATCCAATCAAAATAATATTATTTTTCAATCCCCAGTTCACCTTTCATCACCGTATACAGTTTTTCACACAACTCCCCGCTCACCTTAGTCTGGTTCCAAAGTTCAAAGGATTCAATTCCCTGGTACAACAGCATTTTAAGTCCCGAAAATGCCTGTCCGCCCTGTTCCTTTACCAGTTGCATGAATTTTGTATTGACAGGCCGGTAAATCAAATCATATCCGGTATGGATTTTTTGGTAAAATTCTTTTTCCATAATCACAGCTTTGTCTGAATCCGGACTTAAGCCCACACTGGTTGCCTGTATGCACAGCATTTTTTTATTAGGAAGCCTGTCATATTCTGTCAGTGACATTGGCACAATGCAGTCTCTTCCCATGGAAGCCTTGATTTCCTTTGCAATATTTTCGGCCTTTTCTACACTGCGGTTTAAGATATATGCCTTTTCAGCACCATAGTGGACACACATATATGCCACTGCCCTTGCCGCACCTCCGGCTCCCAAAATAATAATTTCTTCCCCTTCAAATACGATTCCGTCACTGGTCATTGCCCGGTATAATCCGGTCATGTCCGTATTGTAGCCTTTATAGCCTTCCGCGGTCCGTACCAGTGTATTGACTGCACCAATCTTTTCTGCCAGCCCGTCACACTCTGTCAACAACTCCATCACTTCACTTTTATAAGGAACCGTCACGTTCATTCCAAGAAAATTCAGTGCATAAGCCCCTTTTACGGCATCTTTTAAATTTTCCTTTACGAAAAGCGGAACATAGACTAAATTAATTCCCATTTTTTCTGCCATGGTATTATGAAGTGCCGGAGAGATAGTATGCTCCACCGGATTTCCGATAAGTCCGCAGATTCTTGTTTTTCCATCTATTTTCATAACTTTCCACTCCTGTTACTTTTCAAGGATAATTTCCTGTCCATTCTCTTTTAACACTGCGTTACCAAACATTATTTTTCTTTTTGCCGATAATAGAAATATAACACTATTTTTTCCAGATATCTCTTTAACACTATCTGAATTTCTTCCTTCGGGTGAATGGGCTTTACCAAAATGGAATATATCCCCACTCTTTTTGCTCCCCACACGTCTGTAAAGAGCTGGTCACCTATAAAAAGTGTATTCTTTCTTGTCGTTTTCATCTGTTCCATGGCCGCTTCATAGTTCTTTTTTTTCGGCTTTCCGGCTTTAAAAATATATCCCGAACCAATCTTTTCATTAAACCTCTTCACTCTCGGCTCTTTATTATTCGAAAGCAACATGGTCTTAAATCCCAGATTTTTAAGCTTCTGAAATAATGCAATACTTCTTTCATCTGCATCTGCCCCATGGGGAACCAGGGTATTATCTATATCAAAAATAATTCCGTCATATCCTTTTTTCTTCCACTCTTCAAACGAGATATCATACGTGGATTCCTGCACTTCATCCGGATAAAATTTTTCTAAAAAGCTCACATTCTTCTCCCTTTTTCTTATTTTATTTTTCTGATTATACTCTATCACAGTTGCTTTGCCAAGTGAAATGTAGCAGTTGTCGCATAAATTTTCAAATTGACAGAAAATTCGTTTTAAGGTAAAATATAAAAGATTAAAGTATATTTTTTATGTATCTTTAAATACGATTCTAAAAACAGGAGGACTCTTTATGAAGTGCCCATTTTGCAGTCATGAAAATACACGCGTTATCGACTCAAGACCTGCCGATGAAAATAATTCCATCCGCCGCAGAAGAGTTTGTGATGAATGCGGGAAACGTTTTACAACCTATGAAAAGATAGAAACCATTCCCCTGATTGTGATTAAAAAGGATAATAACAGGGAGACTTATGACCGTTCCAAGATTGAGGCAGGGGTCTTACGTGCCTGTCACAAACGCCCCATCAGTGCTTCCCAGATAAGCCAGTTAGTAGATTCTGTGGAAACGGCTGTTTTCAACCGGGAAGAAAAAGAAATCCCCAGCGGTATTATCGGGGAACTGGTGATGAATAAATTAAAGGATTTAGATACGGTAGCTTACGTTCGTTTCGCTTCTGTTTACCGGGAATTTAAGGACATCAATACTTTTATGGATGAGTTAAAGAAAGTCATGAGTAATACTTAAACGGATTTTTCCCGGATTCCCGGGTAAATGCATCAGCATGATTTTTAAAATCAGCATTATATACAAATAAAACGATTTTAAACAAAGTAAACTAAAGTTTTATTTGTACATAATGCTTTTTTCGTGTACCCTTATTCCCCTTAACAGATATCCACCACAATAACATCCGGTCCTATCTGTTTGATTTCCTTATAAGATATGATATAGTCCGGTTCACCGCACATCCAGCTCCAGCAGTTTGGCAGACAATGAAAACAGCAAATTTTATCTGACACTTTAATTCTCCTGATACATCCGTTACATTCATCCATATCCAAATCCACGACACGTCCCAGCTTTCTGCAGTCACGCATATTGATAACTTCTTTTTTCCGCATTTCAGAAAACAGCATAACAAAACTCTTCCTTTTTCTTTATATTATGCCAGTAAAAAGTGTTTCATCACATTTAATGCATTTTTTTCCAGCCGGCTTACCTGTGCCTGTGATATCCCGATGATATCCGCCACTTCCATCTGTGTCTTCCCCCGGAAAAACCGCAGGACAATAATCTCATATTCCCTTCCGTTGAGCTGCTTCATGGCTTCACTTAAGGATAAATGCTCCACCCAGTTTTCTTCTTTGTTCTTTTTATCACTAATCTGATCCATCACATACAGGGTATCTTCCCCATCGGAATATACCGGGTCATACAGACTCATGGGATTCTGGATGGCATCCAGTGCATATACGATTTCCTCTTTAGAAACTCCTACCTCTTCTGCCACTTCCGCAATGGTGGGTTCCCTGAGACTTTTCTTCATCATGCTTTCTTTCGTATAAATTGCCTTATATGCCATATCCTTAATGGAACGGCTTACCCGTATACTGCTGTTATCCCGGAGGAATCTTCGAATCTCCCCCATAATCATTGGCACAGCATAAGTGGAAAACTTTACCTCCAGTGTCGTATCAAAATTATCAATGGCTTTCATCAGACCGATACACCCAATCTGGAACAAATCATCCACATTTTCATTGGAAGAAGAAAACCGCTTAATAACACTTAACACCAGCCTTAGATTTCCTTTAATGAACTCTTCCCTTGCTTCTTTGTCTCCTTCTTTAATACGGACAAACAAAGCTTCCTTCTCCTGTTGTTTCAAGAGCGGAAGCTTTGCTGTATTTACACCACATATTTCTACTTTTTGCTGTACCATATTCCATCCTCCTAAGCATTCGTCATGCTTTAAGGATTTGTCAAAGCAGGGAAAAATATACATCACTGTACTTTCATCATTTCTTTTTTTAACCGTTTCATAATCTTTTTTTCCAGACGCGATATATAAGACTGGGAAATACCAAGATAAGAAGCCACTTCCTTCTGGGTCATCTCTTCTCCTGACGGAGTGGATAGTCCATATCTTAAATTAATGATTATTTTTTCCCTTTCTCCCAGTTTTTCCATGGCTTTCCGTAAAAGTTTCCTTTCTGCCTCATTTTCCAAATCTTTATAAATTACATCTTCGTCTGTGCCTAAAATATCGCTTAATAAGAGTTCATTTCCATCCCAGTCCACATTTAAGGGTTCATCGATGGACACCTCCATTTTATTTTTGTTGGTTTTTCTTAAATACATTAATATCTCATTTTCAATACATCTGGATGCATAGGTAGCCAGCTTTATATTTTTCTCCGTATTAAAGGTATTGATGGCTTTAATCAGCCCTATGGTACCGATGGAGATTAAATCTTCCACGCCCACACCTGTATTGTCAAATTTTTTTGCGATATAAACAACAAGCCTTAAATTATGCTCAATCAGAACGGCTTTGGCATGTGCTTTTTCTTCCGTTCCAAGCTGCATAATTTTCTGATTTTCTTCTTCCGCAGCCAGAGGCGGCGGCAGCACTTCCGTTCCGCCTATATAATGAATATCCCCCTGCTGTTTCAGCATCATAAATTTGGGTTCCTGATGAAACATTTTAATATGTGCTCCACCGGGTAATGTAATGTTAAAAATCAATCTCTGTTCCTCCTGCCTGAAAAATTTTCGGATGCAAAATCATCTGATATTCTTTATTTTCTGATATTGCTTCTTTTGTAATTGCCACGACAGGGTTTTTAACCACAATTAATTCCCCATCTTTTTTTATTTCCATTTTTTCCATGAAATAGGCTTCCAATATGCCTTTATCCTTTCCAATACTGTGAAAAGGAATGATACGGAATTTTTCTTTTTTCAGTGCTCCCTCATATTCTTTGATTGCCTCTTCTTCCACAACAGATACCGGAAGCCTGCTTAACGGTTCTACCAGACCATTCCCGGAATCAATCAGTGCTTTCAAGTGACACTTATTTTTTTCATCAATATAAAGAAGAACCTCCTGAAACTGATTTTTTTCCGTCAATTTTATGTATATTTTTTCCACTGCAAATACCACCAGAACCATCAGACTGCCGGACACTGTATATGACATTCTTCTTTTTCCCAGAAGACTCTCAAACAGGATAAGTATTCCTCCCAGAATAAAAGCCGCCAGATAGCAACAGGTCATGACTTTATAAAAGTATTTTTTACTTTTAGGTTCAAATAAAAGAGCCCCGGTTATGGCAGTAATCCCTCCATACCCCAACAATATTTTCAGGCTCGGATTTGCCATCGGTATACACAGAAGTATGGTTTCTGCCGCAGATGCCAACACAGACACTATGATTACTTTTATTTTTTTTACGCTGCTGTGTAATAAAAAACGACATAAAAAAAGAACCCACAGATTCATCCAAAAATTAAATAGAAAATAAGTATCTATATAAATTTCGTATATAGAATCACCTCCTATGGGCTATATTCTACTACCGCCAGGCTATATATTTTGTCATATTTGGTACTGAAAAACTAAAATTTATTTTTCTTTTTTCAACAAAAAATTAAACCGCCGTTTTTATAAAAAAACAGCACTATGTCCGGATAAAGTATAACTTCTTTTTGCAACAAAAAGCTTCTTTCTCTGAACATAATGCTGTTTTTATTTTAATTTTTACGTCAAAAATTTATTCCTTCCTTATTTCTTCTGAAGAAATTCCGGAATTTTCAAACTGTTTTCTTCTACCTTACTTCTGATATCTGCCGGTTTCTGAATGCCGGAAAAAATAGGCTTCTGTACCGGAGTGTTGGGAACAACAGGCTTCACTCCTGCATTCTGCAGACCGGAACGAATCGCAGATACACTGGTTCTGTTGAACATATCCCTGCTTGCAGACTGGGGAGTATCCAGTCCCGTTGCAATTACGGTAACGCGGCAGTAATCCGTCTGTGTATCATCATACATGGCACCAAAGATAATATTGACATCTTCTCCCGTAATCTGCTGTACATAAGAAGCGGCATCATCCGCATCATACATGGAAATATCTCCGGAAACATTAATAATCACATCCGTGGCACCTGCAATGGTAGTCTCTAACAACGGAGACTCTACCGCCATCTTGATGGCTTCAGCGGCTTTATCATCCCCTTTGCCGTAACCAATACCGATATGGGCAACACCTTTGTCTTTCATGACGGTCTGCACATCCGCAAAGTCAAGATTGATAATGGCAGGTTTATAAATCAAATCCGTAATACCCTGGACTGCCTGCTGTAATACCTCATCCGCCTTCTTTAAGGCATCCGGCATGGTCGTTCTGCGGTCTACGATTTCCAACAGCTTATCATTTGGAATCACAATCAGGGTATCCACAGCAGCCTTTAATCTTTCTATACCGCTGATGGCATTATTCATACGGGTTCTTGCTTCAAAA
>CAZDAT010000103.1:0-7149 GCA_964503695.1 uncultured Lachnospiraceae bacterium | reverse complement strand
CCGGCTCTTCCTGCGTATTCCCGCACTTCCTCAGATTCAAAATCATTGTAAAAGCAGTTAGTACAATAATAATGGGGACTTAAGGGATTTACCTCCGTAATTCCCGACATGGTTGCCACAAAGGAAGAACCTACGGAACCTCTTGAGCCTACCAGATACCCGTCTTCCACGGATTTCCATACCAGTTTCTGGGCAATAATATACATTACCGCAAATCCATTGGTGATAATGGAATTTAATTCCTTTTTCAGACGGTCTTCCACAATCTGGGGCAAAGGATTTCCATACATCTGGTGTGCCTTGTTATAACAGATGTCCGTTAATATCTTATCCGAGTTTTCAATCACCGGAGGACATTTATCCGGCCGCACCGGAGACATGGTTTCAATCCTGTCCGCAATTTTATTGGTATTGGTAATCACCACTTCTTCTGCCTTGTCACTGCCAAGATAGGAAAATTCCCGAAGCATCTCTTCCGTGGTTCTAAGATACAGCGGTGCCTGCTCGTCGGCATCCTTAAATCCTTTTCCTGCCATAATAATCCGTCGGTAGACTTCATCCTCCGGGTCTAAAAAATGCACGTCACAGGTGGCAACTACGGGCTTATTAAATTCTTCTCCAAGCTCCACAATCCGTTTATTGATATTCTGGATGTCTTCCACGGAATTTACATTTTTCACCTTTTCCGAAGCAATCATGAAAGCATTGTTTCCGGTAGGCTGGATTTCCAGATAATCATAGAAATTCACCAGTCTTGCAATTTCGGATTCCGATTTTTCATCCAGTAAAGCCCGGTATAATTCTCCTGCTTCACAGGCACTCCCTAAAATCAGTCCTTCCCGGTGTTTTAAAAATTCACTTTTTGGAATCTTCGGCCGTTTATTATAAAAGGTCAGATGAGACTGGGAAACCAGTGTATACAGATTCAACCTTCCGGTATTATTCTTGGCTAACATAATGGCATGATAGGAGGGAAGCTTCGCTTTTGCCTCACTGCTTCCTTCCCCCAGTGCATTTATCTGTGCCATGGAAAAAATATTTCTTTCTTTAAGCATTTCGGCAAACTTAATAAACATCTGTGCCGTAGCCCCTGCATCATCCACTGCACGATGATGATTTTCCAGGGAGATTTTCAGAGTTTTGCAGACTGCATCCAGTGTGTGCTTTGCCTGTCCGGGCAGTAAAATACGTGCCATTCCCAGAGTATCTGCATATGTATAATCCACATCTATCTTCTGCCGTCTTAAGTTTTCATGGATAAAGCTCATGTCAAAGCCTGCATTATGAGCTACTAAAACAGCACCTTCGCAAAATTTTACAAACCTTGGAAGTACCTCTTCTATGGTTTCTGCCTCCATTACCATCTCATCATGAATCCCCGTAAGCTTGGTAATTTCATAGGGAATGGGAACTTTGGGATTTACAAACACACTGAAATTATCCGTTACCTCGCCGCCCGCAACTTTGACGGCTCCGATTTCAATAATTTTATTTTTTACCGGGGAAAAGCCTGTGGTTTCTATATCAAATACCACAAAGGTATCTTCCAGGGTCTGTCCTTTTTCATTTACCACGATGGCATTTAAATCATCTACCAGATAAGCTTCTACTCCATAAATCACCTTAAAGAAATCATTTTTATCGGGATTTTCTTCTCCTGCCTCTTTCCGCTTTCCTTTTTCTGCTTTCCACAAATCCTCCCATACATGATTGGCATCCGGGAAAGACTGTACCACTCCATGGTCGGTAATGGCAATGGCAGGATGCCCCCATGCATAGGCTCTTTTTACAATATCCTTTGCTTCTGACACCCCGTCCATGTCACTCATCTTGGTATGGCAGTGAAGCTCCACCCTTTTTTTCACGCTATGGTCCATACGTGATGTGGTAAAATTCTTGATTTTTTTAATTCCGATGATAGAGCCGATGGTAAGCTCTCCATCAAATTTATCCACCATCGCCATTCCCTTGATTTTAATAAAAGCACCCTTTTTAATCTCACTAAGTACCTCTTCTAACTGGTCATTACGGGTAAAGACCTTGATGGTCATGGTATCGGTAAAATCTGTGATATCAAAGAATACAATGGTCTTTTCATTTCTGATTTCCCGCTTGTCCAGTGCAATAATCTGACCTTTAATGGTAACTTCCCCGATTTCCCCAATCACTTCCGAAATCGGCATTGCCTCATCTTCAAAGTCTCTTCCGTAAATCACATCCGGGTTGTCCGAACGCCTTGCAGGCCGCCTGTAATCTGCTTTTCCATCTGCCTTTTCTTCTTTTGCTTTCTTAAATCCTGCTGCCGTCTGGGGTTCTTTTTTCGAATTTGGATTCTTTTCTACAGCTCTTTCTTTCTCTTTATTTTCTTTTTCTGCCCTGACAGAAGCTTCTCCATTTCCACTTCCGGCCACTCTTCTTGAAATCTCCTCCACCTTACGGCGAATCATAATTTCATCATCTTCTCTGTGGCTGCTTTTCTTGGTCTCTACAAACTCCAAAGAAAGAGAGGCTGCAATTCCGCACCTCTCTACAATGATTTTTTCCAGAATCCTTAGTAATTCTTCCTGCATATCCCGATACAATACCGTATCTCTTACCTCCAGTACCATTCTTCCGTCTCCCGGATATACAATCTTCGCCTGCTTCAGCATACTGTGCAGGATGTGATTGTATTTCTGGATTTCAAGAAGCATACTGTCCAGATAGCTTTCCATCAGATTTTCCAGCGTATACTGGGATGAGAGTGTATATTTTTCCTGTATCTTTATCTCTAACGGATGCTTCGGAAACAATTGTTTTTTTATTGCCTCTTCCAGTTCCCATATCATGGATTTTTGTAATAAATGGTCACTTTTAAGATAAATCCGGAGCCTGTCCTTTGCACGATTGCTGGTAACTCTTTCCACCTCAGTATTTTCCATTAATGTCTGCGTCTTCTTATCCAATTGCAGTGTGGGAAAAACTTCCAAAAATTTTTTACTCATAAATCAATCATTCCAATGTACTAATTCTTCCTTTAGAGCCTCCAATAACTGCTCTTCCGGAATTTTCTTTACAATCTGTCCTTTTTTAATCAGTAATCCTTCCCCGATGCCGCCTGCAATTCCGATATCTGCTTCCCTGGCTTCTCCCGGTCCGTTTACCACACAGCCCATCACTGCCACCTTGATGTCAAGGTCAAAGCCGGAAACCATGGTTTCTACCTGATTTGCCAGAGAAATCAAATCGATTTTGGTTCTTCCGCAGGTAGGACAGCTTACCACTTCAATCCCGCCTTTTCGAAGTCCCAGCGTACGTAAAATCAGCTTCGCGGATTTAATCTCTTCTACCGGATCTCCGGTCAGGGAGACTCTGATGGTATCTCCGATTCCCTGATGTAGAATAATACCAAGTCCCACAGAGGATTTGATATTGCCGCTTAAAACGGTTCCGGATTCCGTAATTCCCACGTGTAACGGATACGGCGTTTTATCTGCCAGTAATTCATGGGCCTTCACGCACATCATGACATCCGAGGATTTGATGCTGATAACCAGATTATCGTACCCCAGCTCTTCAATCATATGCACCTTATCCAGGGCACTCTCCACAATACCCTCGGCACTGACACCACCATATTTTTCTATCAGTTCTTTTTCTAAAGAACCGCTGTTTACGCCTACCCTTATGGGAATATTTCTTTCCTTTGCAGCCGCTACCACTGCCGCCACATTTTCCCTTGCACCGATGTTCCCCGGATTAATGCGGATTTTATCCGCTCCGTTTTCCATGGCTGCAATTGCCATTTTATAGTCAAAATGAATATCTGCCACCAAAGGAATATGAATCTGCTCCTTAATCTTTTTTAAAGCCTTCGCCGCCTCCATATTGGGTACCGTACAACGGATAATCTCACATCCTGCCTCTTCCAGCCTTAAAATCTGTGCCACACATTCCTCTACATTTTCTGTGGGAACATTGGTCATGGACTGAATCAGAACCGGATTTCCTCCGCCGATTTTACGATTTCCTATCCGGACTACCTTTGTATTCTCCCGATACATAACAGACTCCTTTCTTTTAAAAACAATTCTCTATAAGCTTTATCTATCTTCTTTCCTTACTTTTCTTTCCTCTATCAAGTATACTAGAAAATAAAAAATTTGCCTATCCTTAATTTGCATAAATACATTCCAGAAAAAAAAGTTTGCTTTGCTTTCCTTCCTCCCTGCATTCAATGACGATTTCACACCTCTTTCCATCCACTTCTTCCCATGGGATTTCAAATAAAAGCTCTCCATCTGTTTTATAGGCACTGTCCTTTTTTATCAATACCTTACGCAGCTTCCTGTCACGTACAGTTACCTTAAGCTCGCCATTTTCAGTTTTTTCCAGAGACTCCCGTGTCTCTTGCTTTTCCTTCCTGCTTTCTGCTCCAAGCACTTTTAAGGGTAACAGTAACATAAGACAGACAAACACAAGTAACATTCTTTTTGCAATATAAAAGCTGTGCCTTCCCTCACTGCAAAAAATACTTTTTTCCAGAATCCAGTATTCCGGCTTCTTCATTTTTAACAAAAACCAGATTTTCGGATTCCACCTTTGTTTTTGGTTTTTCTCCCACATTTCCAGCTCTTTTTTTACTTCCCGCATTCCAAAATATCTTTTGGCGGGATTTCCCCTGGTGCATTTTTCCATAATTTTTTGTAAAAAATAACTTTTTCTTCCCTGCCCTGTTTTTATATAAATACCGCTCCGGCTCTTCTCACTGGTGACAGGCATTTTTTTACAGTTTCCCACAGCCATGGCATATAAGACCATTCCAAAGCTGAATACATCGCTTTGTTCGTTTAATAAGCTGCCGCTTTTTTGCAGCTTAATCTGTTCCGGTGAGGCAAATCCGTAAGTTCCGCTGACCGGCATCCCCTTTCCTTTTACCGCCACACTTCCCAAATCTACCAGCTTCAGATTCTGGTTTTCTTCCAATATAATGTTGGAGGGTTTTAAATCCAGATATAAAAGAGTGGGGGTATACTGATGCAGATAAAGAAGGGCATCGCAAATCTGTCCGGCAATTTTTAGTATCTTACCTTCCTCCAGTGGTCCTTTCTCTATAATCTCTTCCAGGGTAACTCCTTTAATATAGTCCATAATAAAAATCCGACACTCTTCTTCTTCAAAGGCATCTACAATTCTTGGAAAATTCGGATGGGAAATACTTTTTAAAACTTTCCACTCCATATCCTCCCCCTTTTCTTTCAGAATTTTCATTGCCCATTCCTTTTCCAGATGAATATCCCACACCTTATAGACCTGTCCGTTTCCGCCTGTTCCTAGTTTTTCCATAACCTGATATCTTTGTTTCCATATTTTCTTCACATCCGTTCCCCCTCTTTATTCCCTCTTTGTAATCGTTCCAAAATACAGACCGGAAAGATTGTCCTTTTCTCCGCCGGCAATTTTCTTTTCATATAACAGCCTTAACATTCTGTCTGCCTGTCCGTCACTTTCAATTTCTTTTCCTGCCCAGACACGCAGTTCTTCCTTTTCAAGTCTTCGATATAACCCATCTGTACAGAGTAAAAAACGTTCCCCTTTTCTTATTTTCCTGCTCCCTGCATCCGGTAACTGCCACTCTCCGCAGCCGATGGCACGTATCAGATTGCCCCGGCTGTCGTGATGCTCTTTTGTCAGAATCCGCACTTTCCTTTTCCCCAGTAAATAAAGTCTGCAATCTCCACAGTGCACCCATATCATATTTTTTTCATCCATGAGAACACAGGTCAGTGTGGTTCCCAGCCGGAGATTCTTTTCTCTTCCATAATTTTTCAAGTCCTCATGCAGCTGAAAACATAACTGCGTCAAAATTCTTTTCTGCTGTTTTCCCTCAAGCTTATACCCTTCTGCCATAAACCAGTCTGCCAGCTGCCTTACCACATAGGAGCTTGCCTGTTCCCCTTCCTTAAAACCGCCGATTCCGTCACAGAGAACTGCCAGAATCCTGTTCTTACCTTTTTTCCTCATCTGTACAAAAATAAGCGAGTCTTCATTATTTTCTCTTCCTCCCTTTTCCCATACATGACCGCAAAAGATATTTCTTTCTTTTCGGATAAAAATCCCTCCTTCAAATAAAAAACTGTCCTGATTACTAAAGTACCAACATCCTGATTTTTTGATAACGTCTGAAATGAACTTATTTGTTGTCGTCTGATATAGATTTTCAAAAAAGAAAACTGCCGCAGCTTCAAATTTCCCATGCTTTTCACTTTTCATGCGGCAATTTTTAGATGTTAAAAGAATGATATCACATTTTAGTCGAAAAATCTACTAAAACTAATCTTTTTTTTACTAAAATCCAAAATATTTCATAACGTGCGAAGCCCCCCGCTTTCGCGGAGGGCTTCTTTCTTATGAGGGGGAGATAGTGAGTGATCAACTATCCTGTTAATAACTATAACAGGGAATTGTGTTCAAAGTATGTACAATTTCTAAAAAAAAACTTAAGAGAATAAAAAATAATCGAACTTTTTATATCCAGTTTTGCATCACATACTGTATTTCCTTTTTTCCCATATATTCATTATAAGACGGATAATATATCACATGCATGACAACACCGCTGTTTTGATTCTGTTCTAAAAATGTGTTAAGTGTCTCAATACCGTATTTTACTTCAATGCTTTTTAAAAATTCTTCCAGATGCCGGAATAACACCAGGGTAAAACGGTTTCCTTCCTCATCCTCCACACCAAACTTTGCCATGTTCTGATTCTTTCCCATTCTCCGCATGGACAGGAAACGCACATTTTTCTGTGCAAAAACAGGTTTGGCATTGCCCATTCCAAAAGGCTCCAGTAATTCCAGTTCTTTTAAAAATGTTCCATTGATATAGGAAAGAGGCACCGGAACATCTATCACTATCTTTTCTTCCAAATCCTCTTTCGTTAAAGTACAGCTTTCATTTAACGCCTCCCGCAGCTTATCTACGTTCTTCTTTTCTATGGATAAGCCTGCTGCCAGCTTATGCCCTCCGTATTTTAAAAACAGTTCCTTATGCTTACTTAATTCTTCATACATGGAATAACTGTCTATGGAACGGCCGGACCCCTTTACACACTCTTCCCCGTCAGTTAATACCAGTACCGGTTTATAATACTTTTCCCGCAGTCT
>CAZDAT010000102.1:0-7159 GCA_964503695.1 uncultured Lachnospiraceae bacterium | reverse complement strand
TCGTTGTGTGTTCGGCTTCCGGAAAGACGGCTATGCTTGTCAGCCGCTTCCGTACTCCTGTGGATATTGTGGGCATGACAACAGATTGGAAGATCTGGCGGCGGCTGTCCATGAGCTGGGGCGTGATCCCCGTTATGGCGGAAAAGTTTCCCACCATGGATGTGATGTTCTATTATGCATTGAACAGTGCGAAGAAAGCGCTGGATCTTCAGAGCGGTGATAACGTGGTGCTGACCGGCGGACCGGTGAACGGACAGACGGGAAATACCAATACCATCAAGCTGGAAAGAATCTGAATATTTCACCGCTGACGCACTTTGGGTCAGCGGTGATTTTTATGGAACGATATCCCAAAAACAGCATGTTTTTTTCGGCGTTTTCCCCACATGAAAAAATCCTGAAAATGTGCTATAATGATTATTAAACGGGAAAAAATGTCATTTTACAGGAGGTTAATGCTATGTACCAGGTGGGGGAACGGGTGCTTTACGGTATCCACGGCATATGCCGGATCGCAGATCAGGAAGAGCGAACGGTGGACAGAAAGCGGGTGACGTATCTGGTACTGGAACCGGAAGGACAGTCCGGTGCCCGTTACCTTGTTCCGACCCATAACCAGACGGCTATGGCCAAGCTTCGTCCTGTGCTGAAGCGGGAAGAACTGGAATCACTGATCACATCCGATGGCGTTCATGAAAACGGCTGGATATGTGACGAGAATCAGCGAAAGCAACTGTATCGGGAGCTAATCAGCAGCGGAGACCGGAAAAAACTGATGCAGCAGGTCTGCACGCTCTACCGCCACAAGGCAGCCCAGATGGCAGCTGGGAAAAAGGTACATTTGTGTGATGAGAACTTCCTGCGGGATGCGGAACGGCTTTTGTGCAGTGAAATCGCATCGGTGATGGAACTTGATTTCGAAGGAGCCAGGGAATACTTAAGAAGGCAACTGAAAAACTGAGAAACGGCGCACTCCCGATGGAGTGCGCCGTTAAACTGTCAAAAATTGACGGGAGACGGTGTTATTTACTCAGAAGCCCGTAAAGTTCATCCATGGAATGGGCGATGGATTGAGCCCCAGCCTGGGAAATTTCATCAACAAGCCCATATCCCCAGCTGACACCGATGGTGGGGATCCCATGTGCCGAGGCACCGATCACGTCAAAAGGCGTATCGCCAACCATGACAGCATTTTCCGTATTGCCACATTGTTCCAGCAGATATGCAATCACATCTGCCTTGGTATTTCGGGACAGATCCATGGAAGCGCCACAGATCCGGGTGAAATATCTGGCAAGATCAAAATGTTCCAGGATCTCTACCGAAGTTTGCTCCGGTTTGGAGGTAGCTACATACAGCCGGTGGCCGTCGGCCAGCAGCCTTTCAAGCAATTCACGGATACCGGGGTAGGGCGTGTTTTCAAATTTACCAATGGGGATGTAACGCTGACGATATATATGTACGGCTTCCTCAGCATCCTGAGGGGATACACCAAACTTCTGAAAGGTTTCGTGAAGGGGTGGCCCTACAAATACCCGCATTTCCTGGCGGCTTGGTACAGGAAGACCGAAATGCTCCAAAGCATAGGCAGCGCAGTTAATAATACCTTCTCCGGAATCAGTCAAAGTACCGTCCAGATCAAACAGGATCGACTTATGTTTCATGCAAGTAAGCTCCTTGTCTCTTTTCTTTTATTATATCATAGCGAAGAAAAAGTGGCAATGGTGGTTTTTCAGACAAATCCATTTTAATAAACAAGGATATCAAGTGGACGGAAACACCATTTCTGCGCAAGGATGAAGAGACAATGAAGCGGACTGTAGATAAGGGGACATTTTTACTTCTGACATGGATGTTACAGTAGCCGGATCCCTGCCTGTTCACATTTTTCAATGGTATTCGGATCCCAGATACTGCACTGCACCTCACCGATATGGGCGCAGCCCAGCATCAGCATACTCAGCCGGGACTGGCCGATCCCACCGCCGATGGTCAGGGGAAGTTCGCCCTTTAACAGCATTCGGTGAAAGGGAAGGGCTCGACGGTTTTCACAGCCGGATTCCTGAAGCTGGCGGCTCAGTGACCGGGCATCCACCCGGATTCCCATGGAAGAGATCTCAAGAGCCCGGTTCAAAACGCTGTCCCAAAAGAGTATATCGCAGTTGAGATCCCAGTCATCATAGTCCGGGGCTCTGCCGCTGTGAGGGATTCCAGACCGCAGAGGTCTGCCGATTTTAAGGATACAGGTGGTTGGATGTGTACGGACATAAATATTTTCACGCTGAGCAGGTGTAAGGTCAGGATAAAGGTCTTCAAGCTCCTGCGCGGTGATAAAAGATACTTCCGGGTCAAGGAAGGTCTGCAGCTGAGGATAGCGAACATGGAGACGGTCGTTGGTGGTGCAGATCGCCTTTACGATGCTGCGGACGATCTGCTTTAAATATGCCAGATCCCGGTTTTCCGGCGTGATGATCTTTTCCCAATCCCACTGATCTACATAGATCGAGTGTATATTATCCAGAATTTCGTCCCGGCGTATGGCATTCATATCCGTGTACAGACCGGTGCCGACGTGGAAATGATACCGTTTCAGAGCCAGCCGTTTCCATTTTGCCAGGGAATGTACCACCTGCGCATCGGAACCCACGGAGGGAATATCAAAGCTCACCGGACGTTCGCAGCCGTTCAGGTCATCATTTAAACCGGAACCGCTTGCCACAAACAGGGGAGCGGATACCCGCTTCAGATTCAAAGCGGCAGAAAATTCTTCCTGAAAGGTGGTTTTCATAAGGGCTATCGCCTGCTGGGTATCGTAGGCATCCAAAACGGCGGAATACCCGGGGGGAATAAAAATATGGGGCATGAGCAGTACCTGCCTTTTCACACTTTTACATGAAACAATCGGTGAAGATCAGGATTTATCCTTTTTCCCATTCATAACGTCGTGAATAAAATCCTTTATCAGTGCTTTGTAACGCTTTTCATCCACAAGAAAACTGATACCATGGTCGGCACCGGGGAAGGTCTCCCGGCGGACGAAGGCCGGGCCGGCATTGGCGATCTCTTCACTCATAGAGGCGGGGACAAAGCTATCCGCATCGCCGTGGATAATGAGAATGGGGATCCTGGCGTTGGCAACAGCCTCAGCGGCAGTTGTGGCGTTTAGATTGAAATGCCCGAAAAGTCTTGCACCCAGAACCACGAAGGGACAGGTGAGCCGGGGCGGATAGTGAAGCTTTCTGCATACCGAGCGAATGATGGCGCAGGGAGATGAATAGGGACAGTCTGCCACGATGGCCTTCACATTGTTCGGCAGGGGAAGGGCAGAGGCCATCAATACAGTGGTGGCACCCATGGATATGCCGTAAAGGAAAATGGGAATGTCACTGCCGAACCGGGCAACCGCATAATTGACCCAACTCAGGCAGTCGAACCGCTCTTCGATACCAAAAGTGATGGACTTTCCCTGACTGCGGCCGTGAGCCCGCTGATCCACAAGCAGGAGATTTTGCCCCATTTCAAAACAGATCTCGGAACCGCCTGCAAAATCCGTAAGGGAACAGCTTCGATACCCATGGAAAGCGATCGCAAGGGGGGCGTCGTCCCGAACATGGTAATATTTTCCCGCCAGTCGAAGACCGTCCCGGGAGACAATGGTCACATCTTCGTAGTTCCGGGCGGCAAGCTGTGAAAATATTCGCTGCATGGCTTCCCGGTGGGGTTCGTACTGCTTTCCTTTGGCTTCAGGGATTCCTTCCCGGTTTTTATTTGGAGAGAAGAAAGCGATCCGGTAGCAGATGTAACTGATCAGCAGGATCACAAGCAAAAGAAAACAACCAATGATTGCGTACAGCATCCCATCAATCCTTTCCGTTTTTTCTAGTATAACCATTTTGTGGAATAACAGTCAGAGAAGGCAAGCCGGTCAAAAGCCGGAGAATGTTCCGTCTGCATTCAGAATAAAGCGGTATTCCCAGTACCCCTGCGTGGGGTGAGTGATCGTAATAACTGCGTTGTATCCGGTGATCTGTGATTCCGTTTGGCATTCGTCGCCGGATTCATAGGTGGGAATCGCAGTGAGAATTGATCTGTCGGAACCGGAAACGGTTCCGGTCAAAGTGACCTTGTATTTGGACAGGATCTGGTCATCGGTGTCGTAGATCTGAACGAAAAAATAATCGGAAACATCCCGTGTGCTGATGGGTCGGGAAATGATCACGGCCAAAACTGTTCCGGCCAGGATCACAAAAGCAAGTATGGTGCAAAGTATTTTTTACGCATGGGAAGAGCCTCCGGTTTGTGAGATATATGGGATTATACCGCCATTCAGACTGAAAGGCAAGGGTTTCCTGATGAAATTAAGCCGTGCCCGAATTTGCTCCGGACACGACTTTTGGGGGATTATTTCGATACAGAAAATGTGAAAAGTATATGACAAAATCACACGGTTTTTTTGCCTGTCACAGTCTCAAAGTGGTATTTGACGATTCCGAGATCCAGTCTGGTATAAAATCCGCTGCCGCAGGTGGCCCTTACATTGCCGTCAGGCAGCAGGGTAAAGTGGAATTTCTGCTGATTCATGGCAGTTGGTGCAAGGGCTGCGGCGTTCACACCTGCCAGAAACCAATCCGGTGCCTGCTCTGCGGGGCTGCACAGTTCCGGAAGCGATTTGCTTTTGTGCGGTGTGCCCTGAACGCAACCATAGCCCAGAGCGATCAGGCAAACCAGTTTCTCGCCCTTTTCGATGACGGCCTTGCTTTTGCCATGGGTCAGGGCAACCCAGCAGGTATTGAGCCCCAGCTCCTGAGCCTGCAAAACCAGCTTCTCCCCATAAAAACCGAGAGATTCATCAAGTGTGGCGGATTTTTTGCCAACAAGGGCGATGTAGTTCTCAACACCGGTGAATTTTCCGTAGTGTGCCATGAAAGAATCGAAGCATTGGGGATCGTCATAAATGATCTGGATGTGCAGCCCGGTTTGCTGATTGATCCCGTTTACCAGATTGTTCAGCACGGAACGCTTTTCCGGTTCTATGGGGGTCTGGGCGTATTGGCGGACGCTGTGCCGCTGCTTCATGATTTTAGGAATTTCCATTATATGCTTACCTCCAATTATTGTATCCGAACCGTATATGGATGGGATCCCGGAACGGAAAAGATTTTTGACGGGAACCGGAAGGGGGATTCGTCGCTCCAGCTTCGGTCAGGCAGATTTTTTGAAAGTGTAATGGCAAGTTGCAGAGCGGGAACCTGCTTTTCAAAAGATGTTGTTTCGGGGCCGGCCTGTTTTGAAATTTGCAGATGATGGGAAACCGGGATTACGGGCAGATGGAAGTAGCTGTCATGTTTGCCTCCGGTATAAATGCGATGTCTGCCCTTGTTGTGATCTTTCGGCAGGTTGATTTTTGCCATTTTCAGCTTAAACGGTCCCGTTCACATCTTCTTGGTCGTGTAGGGAGAAACTGCTTCACTACTCACAACTAAATAAAATTCTTATTCACAAGCCATTCAACCCCGGATTCGGATTGTTCCATATTCGGATTTCGATTTGTCATTGCTACGGAGATAGCTCCTGTACGACAATTCATTTTTATCATACACTGACCGTTTTCTCCCCAGCCTTGTGTCATCAATATGCCTTCCCCTGCAATAAAAACTCCAAGCCCCGTCCATGGAAATTTATCCACCGGCATTGCTAACTCTCTGGCTGACTTTTCCTGTAGAAAATCACTTCTACCACCATATGCTGCTACAAACTCCTTTGCTATTTTAAGAAGTTCATTCGGTGTACTCCACAATCCAGAAGCTGCAAGATCAGGACAGGCAGGAAATCTTCCCTCAATAGGAACTCCATCTCCGTCATAGCCGGTTGCCATCTTTTTGTTTTTTTCGTAATATGTCAAATTCCCAGATGAGGCAAAAAAAGTATTTTCCAAGTGTAGTTTGTCAAAGACTATTTCCTTAACTGCATCTTCGAAAACTTTATTTGTTGCTTCCTGTATCAATAATTGCAGAACACAATAACCAGCATCTGAATATTCAAACTCTGTTTCCCGTATCTTTTCCTCCCGTGTCGGACGGTTATTATATGATGTTTTTCCTCCCAAAATGTCTAACAAACTAACCTCCGGGTCATTCCGCCGTAATCCATAGAAGGCTTCTTCGCCATCTACAATTCCTGCAGTATGACACATAATCGATTTGATTGTAGCATCACTTTCTCTGCCATCTGTTGTAAGCAGTTTCCATTGTTGTAAATACCCATTCACAGGTTTGTCTATATCAATCTTCTTTTCCTCTTGCAATTTCATCAAACATATTGCAGTAATAAATTTTGAAATAGAACAGGCAGGGAAAATAGTATTAACATCTACGACAATATTCTGTTCTTTATCTGAAACACCATAACATTCCGTTGCTTCTTTTCCTGTTTCATCCACATAGGCACAACTTATACCTGGAAATCGACTCATAATCTGTTCTAGCATCTTAAATCCTCTTTGATTTATTCTTTTTATCTCTTCGACAAATTCAAGTTTGTCTAACTGCTTTAATTCAAAATCAGTTCTAATATTGCAATGAAATTATAATACTGAACACGCTATTTTTCAATGGAATTTCTTTGCATATTATACTGCGTCATTTGCTTTTTTCGGTTCTCTATACATGATGAGATCGTCCGCCTGATCGAAGAAAAATGTCAGGCACTTTATTTTCGGTATAGCTCTGGGTGTCGATACGATTGCTACTGAAATCGTATTAGACCGTATGCGGAGTTATCCAGGTATTTTTAGCCCGTGGGAGAATCCTTTTTCTTCGGATCCACCCCATAATCCTTTTGGAAAATTTACTGACAGTGTGGAAAAACACCTGTTTTTGTAGTATACTGGATACTGCAGAAGGAAAAAATGTTTTCTGAATTTTTTGATACAAAGGCGGGAAAGAGACCGTGGGGATCGTAACATTTTATAACTGTGACCCAAAAAACGCACCAAAAACCACAATGCCAGCCCATCTCGGTGCAAATGCAGTAATCACCTGGAATGGAAAGCTCCTTCTGGAGCGGCGGCGGGACAGTGATACCTGGGGCCTGATCGGGGGAGGTTGCAAAAAAAACGAAACGGGGCGGGATGCAATTTCCCGGGAAACATATGAAGAAA
>CAZDAT010000101.1:0-7312 GCA_964503695.1 uncultured Lachnospiraceae bacterium | reverse complement strand
ACCATTGAAGCACGTAAAGCTGCCCTGGCAAAAATTGAACCTTATCAGCAGGGTGACTTTGAAGCCATGTATCGTATCGTTGGTGACCATCCGATGACTATCCGTTACCTGGATCCACCGTTGCATGAGTTCTTACCTACCAAGGAAGAAGACATCGTGGAATTAGCTTCTGAACTGGATATGACTGTGGAAGCCTTAAAAGAAGTCATTGAAAGCTTACATGAATTCAACCCTATGATGGGACATCGTGGATGCCGTCTTGCGGTTTCTTATCCTGAAATTGCAGAAATGCAGACCAATGCAGTTATCAAAGCTGCTCTTACGGTTTCCAAAGAAACAGGCAAGAACATTGTTCCGCATATCATGATTCCGTTGGTTGGTGAAGTAAAAGAATTAAAATTTGTAAAAGAAGTGGTTGTGAAAACCGCAGATGCTTTAATTAAAGAAGCCGGTTCTGACATGAAATATGAAGTTGGTACCATGATTGAGATTCCTCGTGCTGCTCTTACCGCTGGTGAGATTGCAAAACAGGCTGACTTCTTCAGCTTTGGAACAAACGACTTGACACAGATGACTTTCGGTTTCAGCCGTGATGACGCAGGTAAGTTCTTATCTTACTACTATGACCAGAAAATTTACGAAAGTGACCCGTTTGCACACTTAGACCATACAGGTGTCGGCCGTCTGATTCAGCTTGCTTCTGAAGACGGACGTGTAGCAAATCCTTCTCTTGGACTTGGTATCTGTGGTGAACATGGCGGAGACCCTACCAGCGTAGAATTCTGTCACAATGTTGGATTGGATTATGTATCCTGCTCTCCTTTCCGGGTACCGATTGCCCGTCTGGCTGCTGCACAGGCTGCTATCAAATCCAAATAAATTTTAAGACTTTAAAAGCTCCCTCACCACGAGGGAGCTTTTTTGACACTATTGCTTTTTCATGATATACTGTAGACAGTATCGCTAATTTAAAATCAATGTTTTTTATCTTGATGGTATGAGGGACAAAAACAAATCAGCAGAAAACTACTTAGAAACCATATTACAATTAAGCCAGACCTTACCCGTAGTACGTTCTGTAGATATTGCCAATGAACTGGGATTTAAAAAATCCAGTGTCAGTGTCGCCATGAAAAATCTGCGTCAGAAAGAACATATTACCGTTACGGATGCAGGCTTTATCTATCTGACCGAAAGCGGCCGTCAAATTGCTGAACACGTTTACGAAAAGCATCAGCTTCTGACCGGATGGCTCTGTGCCCTGGGTGTCTGTGAAGAAACCGCTTCCGAGGATGCCTGTAAAATAGAACATGTTATCAGTGACGAAAGCTTTGAAGCCATTAAAGCACATGTGAAAAATATTACTGTTAAAAGCTAAAATAAAATCAGGGAAAATATTTTAAACCCATCTTTTTTTATATCTCCAGATAGTTAAGATATTTTCCCTCAAATTCTTCCATTTCCGCTAAAGATAAGTGTTGTGCCCTGGCACAGATTTCTCCTGCTCTCAGACTCTGTATGTCCTGATTTCTTCCAAACAAAACAGCCCCCTGCAAAGCTCCGTTTCCGATAACTGATACTTTTCCGGCAAATTCTTTCGGAAGAATCCCGGTTTCCAGACAATCCTCTACCGCTATTCCTTTTCCAAAACCTCCTGCCAGATATACCTGACAGATGTCATCTGCACTACACCCATATTGCTCCATCAGAATTTCGATTCCGGCTCTGACTGCCGCTTTCGCCATCTGGAACTGCCGGATATCCTGTCCGTATACTGCAATCTTTTCTCCGCTTTCATAAGTCCATAAAGGATATCCGTTCTCAAAAAATGGATACCTTAAGCATCCATTTTTCTCTAGTAATTTATTTCTCTTTAATTCTGCCATCGCAGAAACCAGCCCCGAACCGCAGATTCCACGAGGTGTTTCTGCCACTCCTATGGTCCGGACAACAGCCTTCTTATTCCGTATCTTCACCTTGCTGATTGCCCCCGGAACACTTGCCATGCCACAGATTATATTTCCGCCTTCAAAAGACGGACCTGCCGCTGCCGAGGTGACAAGTAACTTTTCTTTGTTCCCTAACACCATTTCGCCATTCGTTCCCAAATCTAACAGCAGAGAAAGGGAGTTTGTTTCAAATGCCGGACAGATTAATATATCAGCCACAATATCTGCTCCTACAAAGACGGACATTCCCGGCAGAATCGTCACAGGTATCTTGTCATATTCATGGTCACACATCCCGATACACTCTTTTAAGGTACATTGTATCTGACCAAGGTGATTACTGTAAAAAGGAGCCTGTCCCAGGGTTTCACAGGAAAAGCCGAACAATAGATGTATCATGGTGGTATTTCCCACAATGATACACCCGGTAATTTTTTTTCCTGCCGCAAGGCTACAGATTCCTTTCCACAAATCTTCCCTGATAATTTGCCTTAATACTTCCCCATTTCCATCATTAGAAGCTTTGATTCTGCTGATAACATCCGCACCATAAGCCCTTTGATGATTTAAAGAAGTATAGGTATCACATACCCTGCCTGTTTTTTCTTCCACTAATGCCATCGCTATGGTGGTAGTGCCAATATCTATGGCAATAAAAAAGACATTTTCAAAAACAGACTTTTTTTCGACAGTGATACTTTCTGCCACAATCTCTTCTTCCGAAGCATCTATAACTTCAATTTCGAGATTCTTTTTCACAAGGATTCTGCATGCCAGCCGAATATTTTGTTCTATTTCCTCTTTGGTCAACCGTTCTGCATCTGCATTCGTAATTTCACACTCGCCTTTCAGCACTTTTATTTTACATTTTCCGCAAGTACCATTTCCCTGGCACTGGTTAGAAACATAAATATGATTTTCCTGCAAAATATCTGTCAAATGCTTTCCATAGCAGTTTGCTATCTTCCACACTCTGCCCTTGCATTTCACTATGACAATACCATTTTCCGGCTTCATTTTCCATCCTCTGTTTGTTTTTATTGTCTCTCTCACTTTTCTAAAAAAGTCTGCCATTTTTCATTTTTTCTGACAGCTAACAGACTTTAAAAAAGCCCCATCACAAGAATGATTAGAATAATCACAGGCAGTACATAGGTCATATAAGGCCGCATCCACTGTGCCACCTTCAGTCCTTTTCCTTCGTTGGCTTCTTTCATAAAGTTATCCCATCCCCAGCCGTAACGGGTTACACAGAACAGGACATAAACCAAAGAACCGCCCGGCAGTAACAGATTACTTACTATAAAATCTTCCAAATCCATAATTCCCGTTCCTGCTCCCAGAGGCTGAATATTGCTTAATACATTAAATCCAAGAACACAGGGCAGGGATAAGAAAAACATGGCAATTCCGTTGATAAGACAGCTTTTCTTTCTTTCCCAGCCAAACAGCTCACAGGAGCAGGAAATAATATTTTCAAACACTGCAATCACTGTAGAAAATGCCGCAAATGTCATAAATACGAAGAACAAGGTTCCCCACAGTCTTCCCATGGGAATATTGTTGAAAATGTTGGGAAGTGTAATAAAAATCAAACTTGGACCGCTGTCTGCTTCCACACCATAAGCAAAACACGCCGGGAAAATAATCAGACCGGAGGAAAGTGCCACAAACGTATCTAAAAGTGCCACATGAACCGACTCTCCCATCAGTGCCCTTTCTTTGCCTATATAACTTCCAAAAATTGCCATGGAGCCGATTCCAAGACTTAACGTGAAAAATGCCTGATTCATGGCTCCTGCAATTACATTACCAATTCCGATTTCTTTCATTCTGTTTAAATCAGGCTTTAAGTAAAATTCCAGACCTTCCCTGCCTCCATCCATAAAAATGCTGTTGAAGGCAAGAATCACCATAATTACCATCAGGGCAACCATCATAATCTTGGTTACCTTTTCCACTCCATTTTGCAGTCCCAGCGAATTTACCGCAAAGCCTATGATAACCACTATTGCCATATAAATAATCAGACTCACAGGATTTGCCAGCATATCCGTAAACACCTCTGCTACTCCTGCCGCATCTTTTCCCACAAAGCTTCCCCTTGCCGTTTCCACAAAATACTGCACCATCCAGCCGCAGACAGTAGTGTAAAACATCATCAGTATGTAGTTTCCTGCCATGGCAAAATAACCATGAAGATACCACTTGCTTCCTTTCGGTGCAAGTTCTCCATATAATCTGACCGGACTTTTACGGCTGGCACGTCCCAGGGCAAATTCCATGGTCATGACCGGAACCCCCAGAACAATCAGAAAAAAGAGATAGATTAATACAAATGCTCCTCCTCCATATTGTCCGCACATATAAGGAAATTTCCATACATTACCGATTCCGATGGCACAGCCTGCACTTAACAGAAGAAATCCCAGACGGCTTCCTAAACGTTCTCGTTCCATACAACTCCTCCCAATGCTTCTTCTTTGCGACATCTTTTATTTTCTGATGAAGCAAACCCAAAAACATTTCATATATTTTACTTTTTCTTTTAGTATACCGCTATATTATACCTAGTAACCACAAAAATCACAAGTGAAATTTTATCACTTTAAACCTGCAAAGCACAAAAGATTTCTGTCGTTCCTAATTATCTTCCCAAATCTTTCAGACTGTTGAATAAATCCAAATCTGACTGACATACTTTTAAGTTTGTTGTCATTTTCTCTCCATTCGGTTTGGTAACACTGATTTCAAAAATAGTGTCAATTTCCACACCTCTTCCAAAAGCCGCCTTACAAAAAGAAAAGAATTTCGGATGATTCTTTTCAAACTGTTTTTTTGCTGCCATCATTTTCATCATTGTACCCATATCCATGCCCATAACACACACTCCTATTTTTCTTTTTTATCACAGGAAAGAGTATACCATATCTTTCCCTTTCCTTTAACCCTATAATTCAATCATCTTTGTACACACCTTATCCGTAAACACCCTGTCATGCTCCACAACCACCAGGGTAGGCAGATATACTTCTATCAGTTTTTCTATCTGCATTCTTGAAAACACATCAATATAGTTTAGGGGCTCATCCCAGATATATAAGTGTGCCTTTTCACATAAGCTTCTGGCAATTTCCACTTTTTTCTTCTGTCCTTCCGAAAACTCTTCCATACGTTTTTCATATTGTGTACGTTCAAAATCCAACTGCTTTAAAAGTGTCAGAAGCAAAGTATAATCAATTTCCCTATCTTTTGCATATTCTTTCAGTGTCCCCTTTAAATAAGCTGCTGATTGCGGAACATATGAAATTTTCAAAGCACCTGCTTTTGTAAGTTCACCACTAACAGGTAAAATCTCACCCATTAAAGTCTTGAGCAAGGTTGACTTTCCTGCACCGTTTTTGCCAAAAACAGCAATTCTATCTCCCCTCTTAATTTCAAAACTCAAAGGCTTTCCTATCTTTTTTTCTCCATATCCCATCTGCATTTCTTTTGCCAGATAAAGATATTGCTTGGGAAATTCTAACGAAAACAATTTTAAATCAACGTTTTTTTCCGTATTTTTAAGCAATTCCTGTTTCACTTCGATATCTTTTTCTATCCTTCTTTCCAAATTTTTTCTCCGCTGTTGCATTCTTTTTGATTGTTCTCCAGCATTTTTCGGATTACGGCCTGCAGTTCTTGGCACTCTGTATTTTGTACTTTCTACCTTATCAGCCCATCTGCCGGCCTGTCTTGCAGCTTCTCCTAATCTACTGATTTCTTTTTTAATTTTTTCATTCTGCCAGAGTTCAAATTGTTCCTGCCGCTGCCTGTTTTCCATCCATGATGAAAAATTTCCACTTACCACTTCAATATTTGTCCTGTTAATAGCCATGATATGATCCACACAGGAATCTAAAAAATCTCTTTCATGGGAAGTAAGGATATATCCTTGTTTCTTTTTTAAATATTCTTTTACCTTTTCTCTGCTTTGTGCATCAAGATGGTTTGTCGGTTCATCTAAAAGTAAAAACTGCTCCTCTCCGGCAAACAGATATGCTAACATCACTCTGGTTCTTTCTCCATGGCTTAAAGTCTTTATGGGACGATACAAAAGCTCCATGTCCATTCCCATCAAATGAAGTTCCTTACTTATTTTCCAGATTTCCACCATTGAAAATTGCTCTTCCATAAAATCAATTACTGCATCCTCTAACCGTTTTTCCGGTATTGTTATCGGGAAATACTGAAACGTCTGATTTGAAATAATAGTTCCCTGATACTCATACTTTCCCATTAGCAATTGTAAAAATGTTGTTTTTCCCCTGCCGTTTCTTGCAACCAGACCTAATTTCCAATCAGAGTCTATGGAAAAACTCACATTTTCAAAAATATTTTCATAAACTCCTTCATAAGAAAAAGTCAGATTTTTAATTTCTATTCTAGCCATACTCTACCCTCCATGTTTTATGGATTGTAAACTGCCAAAATAAGATTATAATCTCCATAAAGTTATTATCGCCTGCAAAAAGCTGCTACCCTCAGTTTTTTAGGATATATAGAAACAAAAAACCACAGCTATACAAACTGTGGTCTTCCATGCTTGACTCAAATTTTTCCTAACTATATAAAGGTATCCTGCATCAAAATTCTTATAGCATCTTCATCTATAATATAGAAATTATAATGACTTTTACAATCCACGAATAAGTCAGACATGCATAAATGCATTCTGAACAACCACAAAATATTCATATTTTTGTTATTATTTGTGAAATGTAATAATACTCATTATAATCCTCCTATACATTCTTTTTTAGACAAAATCAATATTTTAACTCCAACCCTGCCTTCTATATGTGAATATACAACAAATAGATTTTTTTGTAAACGGCAACATGCACAAATATTTTTTCTATATTTATACATGTTGTCTGTTTTTATTTCTTTTCTTAATATAATATTTGCTGTGCCATATTAATTATTTTTTTCCACAATTTTTCTTGCTACATGAACACCACTGGCTGATGCATGGGATAAGGAATGGGTCACGCCGCTGCCGTCTCCAATGATGTATAAGCCTTTATGCTTGCATTCCAGATTTTCATCCACTTCAACTTCCATATTGTAGAATTTAACTTCCACACCATATAAAAGTGTATCATCATTCGCCGTTCCCGGTGCAATCTTATCCAGGGCATAAATCATTTCAATAATACCGTCTAAAATTCTCTTTGGTAACACAAGGCTTAAATCACCCGGTGTTGCCGCCAGGGTCGGGCGGACCAGTCCTTCTTCAATACGGTTCACATTACTTCTTCTTCCCCGTACCAAATCACCGAAACGCTGTACGATAACACCACCGCCTAACATATTGGACA
>CAZDAT010000100.1:0-7622 GCA_964503695.1 uncultured Lachnospiraceae bacterium | reverse complement strand
TGTGAACCAGATTGTGGGCTATATCATGTCCGGAGACCCTACTTATATTACCAGTTATAAGAATGCAAGAAGTCATATTATGAAGGTAGAAAGAGACGAATTGGTAGAAGAGCTTTTTAAAGAATATATCAGAAATAATCACTGGCTGTAAGGCAGGGAGGCAGTTTATGCGTATCATGGGATTGGATTTTGGAGCAAAAACAGTGGGGGTTGCCATCAGCGATGCCCTTCTGGTTACTGCACAGGGAATCGAGATTATTCGTCGTAAGGAAGAAAACAAACTGCGTAGAACCTGTGCCAGAATCGAAGAGTTGATTGTAGAATACGATGTGGAAGAAATCGTACTGGGTTATCCCAAAAACATGAATGATACTTTGGGAGAACGCATTGAAAAAACCGAAGAATTTAAGGAAATGCTTGAGAGACGTACCGGGCTTGAAGTACATTTGTGGGATGAAAGACTGACTACGGTGGCCGCAGAGAAGGCAATGATAGAAGCCGGATTAAGAAGAGAAGAGAGAAAAGAACAGGTAGATAAGGTGGCAGCAGTGCTTATTTTGCAGGGTTATCTGGATGCAAGGGCACTGGCCAAAAAGGAATCGTAAGAAGAGAAGACAAGTTTTGGAGGCATGAATGAAATTGGAAAAAATTACGTTTTGTCCCGATGGGGATGAACCGGTTGATTTTTATGTATTGGAACAGACGAAAATAGCAGGAGTAAATTACATCCTGGTAACAGATTTTGAAGACGGTGACGGAGAAGCACTGATTTTAAAAGACCTGTCCAAAGCAGAAGATACAGAGAGCGTGTATGAAATTGTATCAGAGGAAAATGAACTGAATGCGGTTGCAGGTGTTTTTGAAGATTTGCTGGAAGATGTACAATTTGTACAGGAAGATGAATAGGCCGGTAAAAATCTGTCAATATTTTATGTAAGGAGGCTTCCTAAAGAGGCCTTATTTGTGCGGAAATAAAAAAAGGAGGAATTGTTTTGGCAAAGAAAAAAGAATTAAATAGTGTGTCCAAGTTGAAGGTGATACCACTGGGTGGTTTAGAACAGATTGGAATGAATATTACTGCCTTTGAGTATGAAGACAGTATTGTTGTGGTGGACTGCGGTCTGAGCTTTCCGGCAGATGATATGCTGGGAATTGACCTGGTCATTCCGGATGTCTCCTATTTACTGGAAAATAAAGATAAGGTAAAGGGCTTTGTGTTTACCCATGGCCATGAGGACCATATAGGAGCACTTCCCTACATTTTAAAACAGATAAACGTACCCCTGTATGCTACCAGATTAACCATGGGGCTGATTGAAAATAAGTTAAAAGAGCATAATCTGGTAAACCAGGTAAAAAGAAAAGTAGTGAAATTCGGACAATCCATTAATCTGGGGTGCTTTAGAATCGAGTTTATTAAGACCAATCACAGTATTGTGGATGCGGCAGCACTGGCCATCTATTCTCCGGCAGGAATCGTGGTTCATACAGGAGACTTTAAGGTGGACTATACCCCTATTTTCGGGGATGCCATTGATTTGCAGAGATTTGCGGAAATCGGGAAAAAAGGCGTGCTTGCCTTAATGTGCGACAGTACCAATGCGGAAAGACCGGGCTTTACGGCTTCGGAAAGCACACTGACAAAGACCTTTGATACGATTTTTTCCGAACATAAGAACCGGAGGATTTTAATTGCCACTTTTGCCTCCAACGTGGACAGGGTACAGCAGATTATTAATTCGGCGTACAAGTTTGACCGTAAAGTAGTGGTTGAGGGAAGAAGCATGGTGAATATTATTGAAACGGCTTCTGAACTGAATATTTTAAATATTCCGGAGAACACTTTAATTACAGTAGAACAGTTAAAGGATTATCCGGAAGAAAAAACGGTGATTATTACCACCGGAAGCCAGGGAGAAAGTATGGCAGCTTTAAGCCGTATGGCAAGCAGCATACACCGGAAGATTACCATAGGTCCGCAGGACACCATTATCTTTTCTTCCAATCCCATTCCGGGAAATGAAAAGGCAGTTACCAAGGTCATCAACGAATTATCCAGAAAAGGTGCGGAAGTCATCTTTCAGGATGTCCATGTTTCCGGACATGCCTGCCAGGAAGAGATTAAACTGATTTATTCCCTGGTAAAACCCAAATATTCCATTCCGGTACATGGGGAATACAAGCATCTGAAGGCTCAGGCGAGACTTGCCTGTGCCCTGGGAATCGAAAAAGAAAATGTGTTTATCCTTTCCTCGGGAGATGTTCTTGAAATGAACGACCAGGGGGCAAAAGTAACCGGAAAGGTACCTGTAGGTGATATTCTGGTAGACGGTCTTGGTGTCGGGGATGTGGGAAACATCGTGCTCCGGGACAGACAGCATCTGGCGGAAGACGGAATCATGATTGTGGTCATGGCATTAAATGCAGCCAGCGGATATCTTGCGGCAGGACCGGATATCGTATCCAGGGGCTTTGTCTATGTAAGGGAGTCGGAAGAAATGATGGCAGAGGCCAGTGCTCTCTTATATAATACGGTAAATGAATATCTGGACAGGGGAATTACGGACTGGGGTAAATTAAAGATGGGAATCCGGGACAGTCTTTCTGAGTATGTATGGAAGAAAACCAAGAGAAGACCCATGATTTTACCAATTATTTTAGAGGTATAAAGGAGCTTTGCTACATGGAGATAAGAAAAGCATTGGAGCAATTTCTGGAAGCATTACAGGAAAGTCCGGCATTTAAGGATTATAAATATCAGCAGAAACGGATTAAGAAGGTTCCGGGTCTTGCAGGAAGGATTAATGAATACAGGGCAAAACGCTTTGAATTTCAAAAATATACCGGGGAAGACCTGTTTGAAAAGGTGGATGAATTTCAGAGAGAATACCAGAGTCTGAAAGAAGAACCCATTGCCAGGGAGTATCTGGCAGCAGAACTGGAAATATGCCGTCTGGTACAGGAAATCAATATGGCGATTGATGAACTGGTTGATATTGATATGGAACTGGGGTAAACTTTGAGGGTTAAAAATGTTTTTTGGTGATTGGCAGATGTTTAAGGAGAAAAAAGAAGTATGAATGCAAAGGAAGTAGTAATATCCGTTTTTTCCACTGTGTTTAAGATTGTATTGGCAATTATCATTGTGATGCTGGTTTATAAGTGGACACTTACGGCATATGAGTATGGACAGAGAGTGTTTAACGAACCTCCGGTCACTACAGGAAGCGGCAGAAGTGTCAGTGTTGTGATAAGCGAAGGTGACGGAGCAAAAGAGGTTGGGGAAATCTTGGAAAAGAAAGGCTTAATCAGGGATGCCGGACTGTTTTTTATCCAGGAAAGGCTTTCGGAATATAAGGATAAAATCATCCCCGGTACCTATGAGCTGAATACTTCCATGACAACGGAAGAGATGCTGCAGATTATGTCAGTACAGGTGGAAGAGGAATGATTGTAGATGAAAGGATGGCAGTGTTTATGGATTCCATGGACACGCCCAATTCAGAGTTTTTAAACGGACTGGAAAAGTATGCAAAAGAGACAGGAGTGCCTATTATCCGCCCTTCCATGCAAAGCTTTTTAAAGCTGCTTCTTGCAATAAAAAGACCTGTAAATATTTTGGAGGTAGGCTGTGCCATAGGCTTTTCTGCCCTTTTAATGAGCGAATATGCTCCGGAAGGCTGTCACATAACTACCATTGAAAAGTATGAAAAAAGAATTCCGCTGGCAAAAGAAAATTTTGCAAAAGCAGGAAAAGAGGATGCCATTACCCTTTTGGAGGGGGATGCCCTTGATATTTTAAAAAAACTGGATGGAACCTATGATTTTATTTTCATGGATGCGGCAAAGGGACAGTATATTCATTTTCTGCCGGAAATTCTGCGACTGTTGGCAGATGGCGGAATGCTGGTATCGGATAATGTATTGCAGGACGGCGAGATTATAGAATCCCGCTTTGCGGTCAACAGAAGAAACCGGACCATCCATGCAAGAATGAGGGAGTATTTATACGAATTAAAGCATCATCCCTGTCTGGTTACGTCGATTTTACCCGTGGGAGATGGTGTTACCGTCAGTGTAAAACAAAAAAACAGGGACATCTTGTCACAGACAGGAGGAGACAATGAGAAAGACAGAATTACTGATACCGGCAAGTAACCTGGAGGTGTTAAAAACAGCCGTTGTTTTTGGTGCCGATGCAGTTTATATCGGCGGAGAAGCCTTCGGACTGCGTGCCAAGGCAAAAAACTTTTCCTTAAAGGATATGGGGGAGGGAATTGCCTTTGCCCATGAAAGAGGAGTGAAGGTATATGTTACCGCAAACATCCTTGCACACAACTATGATTTGGAAGGTGCAGAAAAATATTTTGAAGAATTGAAGGAAATAGGGCCGGATGCCCTGATTATTTCAGACCCGGGAATGTTTACACTGGCAAAAAAGGTTTGCCCCGAAATAGAAATACACATTTCAACACAGGCAAACAACACCAATTATCTGACCTATGATTTCTGGTACCGGCAGGGAGCCGCAAGGGTGGTGTCTGCAAGAGAGCTTTCTTTGCAGGAGATAAAACAGATAAGGGAGCATATTCCCGAGGACATGGAAATTGAAAGCTTTATCCATGGAGCCATGTGTATCTCGTATTCGGGAAGGTGCCTTCTGAGTAATTATTTTACGGGAAGGGATGCCAACCATGGAGCGTGCACACACCCCTGCCGTTGGAAATATGCAGTGGTGGAAGAAAGCCGCCCCGGGGAATATTTACCGGTGTATGAAAATGAAAGAGGAACCTATATCTTTAATTCCAAGGATTTGTGTATGATAGAACATATTCCCGAGCTTCTGGACGCAGGGATTGACAGTCTGAAAGTGGAAGGCAGAATGAAAACTGCCCTGTACGTGGCTACGGTTGCAAGAACCTACAGGAAGGCTCTGGATGATTACAGGGAATCGGAAGAAAAGTACAGAAACAACATGGAATGGTACAAGGCGGAAATCGGAAAATGTACCTACCGACAGTTTACCACAGGCTTTTATTTTGGAAAGCCGGATGAAAATACGCAGATATATGACAGCAACACATATATTAATGAATATATCTATCTTGGTATCGTAAACGAAATCGATGAAAGAGGATATGTCCGCATCGAACAAAGAAATAAATTCCTGGTGGGAGACGTCATTGAGATTATGAAGCCAAGTGGGGAAAATGTGGCAGCAAAGGTACTGGCAATGTATGATGAGGCTGGAGAGACGATGGAAAGCTGTCCTCACCCCAAACAGGTAATTTATCTGAAATTAGATAAAAAAGCGGATGTTTACGATATTTTAAGGGTGGCAAATACGAAGGAAGAGGAAGAATGAAAAAAAGAATCAATGTAGAGGATATTTTTGCCGAAAATGTATTTACGATGGGAAAAATGAAAGCCCGTCTTCCAAAATCAGCATATCAGGAAGTGGTAAGGGTGATGGAACAGGGAGGAGAATTATCCCTTGCCACCGCAGATATTATTGCAAAAGCCATGAAAGACTGGGCAGTGGAAAAGGGAGCTACGCATTATACCCACTGGTTCCAGCCGCTGACAGGCATTACGGCGGAAAAACACGATTCCTTTGTGACCCATCCTGACAGAGACGGCAACATGATTATGGAGTTTTCGGGAAAGGAACTGATTAAGGGAGAACCGGATGCTTCTTCTTTTCCTTCCGGAGGACTCAGGGCGACCTTTGAAGCCAGGGGGTATACCGCATGGGACATTACCTCTCCGGCATTTATCAAGGAAGCGGCAACCGGACCTATTCTTTGTATACCGACGGCATTTTGCTCTTATACCGGGGAAGCACTGGATAAAAAGACCCCCCTTCTTCGTTCCATGGAAGCCTTAAGTGAACAGGCTTTGCGGATTGTGCATCTTTTTGGAAATACCGAGGCGACCAAAGTGATTGCATCGGTAGGGGCGGAGCAGGAATATTTTCTCATAGACCAGAAAAAAGCACAGTTAAGGGAAGACATTATTTTTTCGGGAAGAACTCTGTTTGGTGCCCCGGCACCCAAAGGACAGGAAATGGATGACCATTATTTCGGGGTTATCCGGGAGCGGATTGGCGGCTATATGAAAGACTTGAATGAGGAGCTCTGGAAGCTTGGGGTAACCGCCAAGACCCAGCATAATGAAGCGGCTCCTGCACAGCATGAGCTGGCACCCATTTATGAAACAGCCAATGTGGCGGCAGACCATAACCAGCTTGTTATGGAAACCATGAAGCGGGTAGCCGGAAAGCATGGCCTGCGTTGTCTTTTACATGAAAAACCCTTTGAAGGAATCAACGGCTCCGGCAAGCATAATAACTGGTCCATTAATACGGACAATGGAAGCAATCTTTTAGACCCGGGAGACACTCCCAATGAAAATATTCAGTTTTTACTGATTTTAGCCTGCATTATGAAAGCAGTGGATACCCATGCGGATTTACTCAGACAAAGTGCATCGGATGTGGGAAATGACCTTCGTCTGGGTGCCGATGAAGCTCCTCCTGCCATCATATCCATATTCCTGGGAGAACAGCTTGAGGACGTGGTAAAACAACTGGTAGAAACAGGAGTGGCAGAAACCTGTATTGAAGGCGGTGTCATGAAAACCGGGGTGTCTACCCTGCCGGATTTTGAAAAAGATGCCACAGACCGCAACCGCACCTCTCCCTTTGCTTTTACGGGAAATAAATTTGAATTTCGTATGGTGGGAAGTGAGGATTCCATCGGAAGTCCAAACACCACTCTAAATGCCATTGTGGCAGAAGCTTTCTGTGAGGCGGCAGACCGGCTGGAGAACGCCCGTGACTTTGAAAAAGAAGTTCATGACCTGATAAAAGAATATATGACCAGACATCAGAGAATCATCTTTAACGGCAACGGATATTCCAGGGAGTGGGTAAAAGAGGCAAAAAGACGAGGACTGCCAAACATTGCCACCATGGTGGAGGCAGTGGATACGCTTACCACACCCAAATCCATAAAATTATTTGAACGGTTTCATATATTTACCAAGGCGGAGCTGGAATCCAGGGTGGAGGTTTTGTATGAAACCTATGCCAAAACCATTAATATTGAAGCTCTTACCATGATGGACATGGCATCCAAACAGATAATTCCGGCAGTGATTTCTTATACGAAGGAGCTGGCAGAAACGGTTGTGTATGTAAAAAAGGCAGGAATGGATGCGTCTGTGCAGCTGGGGCTTCTTGAAAACGTAAACAGGCATTTAAACGAAATGCAGACTGCCTTGGAAAATTTACAGAAAGCAGACAGCAAAGCCAGAAGCATGGAGCCGGGAAAAGCACAGGCATTTTTTTATAAGGATGAGGTGAAAACCGCCATGGATGCTTTGCGTGTTCCGGCAGACCGGCTGGAAGTGCTGGTGGATAAAAAAGTCTGGCCATTTCCGACTTATGCGGATTTGATTTTTGAAGTCTGAGGAATTTAAAAAATTTTTAAAAAAATTAAAAAAATACTTGCATTATGAAAAAAAGTGTAGTATTATAAACAAGTGCTCGACGAGAGCACTTGAAACATAGGGCTATCGCCAAACGGTAAGGCAACGGACTCTGACTCCGTCATTTCAAG
>CAZDAT010000099.1:0-7632 GCA_964503695.1 uncultured Lachnospiraceae bacterium | reverse complement strand
AAAACAGCTTTACGGCAAATCGGGTGTATGGGGTGTAAAAGTGATTATGAAAAACACAGTAATATTTGATATGGATGGCTTGCTGATAAATACTGAAATTATTAGTTTTCAGATATATTGTGATTTATTGAAAAAGTATGAGAAGGATTTTACAAAAGAAGAATACAGCCGTAATTACAGTGGAAAAACGGAAGTTTCCAATATGAATAGAATTATAAAAGAGTATCAGCTTCCCATTACACTGGAAGATGGAATCAGGTTTACGGAAGAAAAAGAGAAAGAATATTTTGAAAAGGGAGTGGAACTGAAGAAAGGAGCTATAGAGCTCTTGGTTTATTTAAAGCAGAATCACTATAAAATAATACTGGCAACCTCCAGCAGCAGAAAGCGGGCAATGATAGTTCTGCGGCAGAATCATATAGAAGAATTTTTTGATGACATGGTATTTGGAACAGAGATTTGCCATGGGAAACCTCATCCTGAGATTTTTCTTAAAGCCTGTGAAAAAGCAGAAAGCATGGAAAAAGACAGTCTCGTGCTGGAGGACAGCGAGATGGGAATACAGGCGGCAAACTCGGCAGGAATTGATGTAATCTGTATACCAGATATGAAGTTTCCGCAAGAAAAATATTGTAATATGACAATTGCAGTTCTGGATTCTTTGGATGAAGTGACAGGATGGCTTCAAAAGCAGGAGTGAAGCATTTTTACTTCCATAAAAGTGCAGGGTATGTTAAGGTATACATAATGAATTTTGGTGTACGGAGGTATTTATGGCAAGAATAACGGTGTATCATGGCGGATACCAGCCTGTTGAAAAGCCCATAATTCGAAAAGGAAGAAATACAAAAGATTTTGGTACAGGATTTTACTGTACCGTGATTAAGGAACAGGCACAAAGATGGGCTAAAAGGTATGATACAGGTGTTGTTTCCGTTTATGAGGTTGTTTTAAAGACGGATTTGAAAATAAAAGAATTTGCAGAAATGTCAGAGGAATGGTTGGATTTTATTATAGCCTGTCGTGGTGGAAAAGAACATGAATATGATGTGGTAATTGGTGCAATGGCAGATGACCAGATTTATAATTATATTTCAGATTATATGGATGGTTCCATTACAAGAGAACAGTTTTGGACAATGGCAAAATTTAAATATCCCACGCACCAGATGGCATTTTGTACAAAAGAAGCATTAAAATGTCTGCATTATCGGGAATATGAGGTGGTATGATGGTGTTGGGGAGAGAAGATAAAAAAGAGAATGATTTGTTTTATACGTGCAGTCTGATTGATTATATAGCAAGAAAAACGACGAATACACGTAAAGATATAGTAAACCAGTTAGGGAAAAAGAGAATAGAAAAAATATATGATTTAGCTGACGTTTATCATTGTGATAATATAGAAAGAGTGAGCGAGGATTTTATTGAGGAAGCTAAAATTAAACAGGGAAATTTTGATAATGTAAAAATGTGCGGGTATACGATACCTTCTTATTGGGACATAGGAAAAGTGTATAAAAGATTGATAAAACAGGTGGCACAGGAAGAAGAAAAAGCAGTAGTTGATGCTTTGGTTGAAGTATATAATTCTTTTATCAGTCCTAAGATTGATGATTATAACAGCAGTGTATATTATGAAAATCCATCTTATATATTTGAATGTTACAGGGAAAAGAAAATGTTGTGAAAATAAGAGAACAGAAGAAGTAAAGGAATCGAAAAAACAATGATAAAAGTAATATTATGGGACATAGACGGAACTTTATTAGATTTTAAAAAGGCTGAAAATGCTGCGATTAAGAAATGTTTTCAGAAGTTTAATTTAGGAAAATGTACGGATGAAATGATTGAGAGATATTCTGCAATTAACCAGAAATATTGGGAAAAACTGGAAAGAGGAGAGATGAGTAAGCCGGAGATTTTAGTAAAGCGGTTTGAAGATTTCTTTGAAGCAGTAAATATAGTAACGGATTGTGCACCAAAATTTAATCTGGAATATCAGATTCGGCTTGGTGATACCATTTGTTTTTGTGATGACAGCTACGAACTTATCAAGAAGCTAAAAAGCCGGGTTAAACAGTATGCAGTTACCAATGGTACCAAAGCCGCACAGGACAGAAAGTTGCAAAATTCCGGTCTGGGACAGCTTTTTGACGGAGTATTTATCTCTGAAGAAGTGGGCTGTGAAAAACCGGGGATAGAATTTTTTAACCATGTTTTTGAAAAGATTGGTGAATATAAAAAAGAGGAAGTTATGATTGTGGGAGATTCCTTAACCAGTGATATACAGGGCGGCAACAATGCGGGGATTACCTGTTGCTGGTACAATCCCCGCAAGCTGGTTAAGGATAAAGAAGTACACATTGATTATGAAATTGATGATTTAAGAAAAATTTATCAAATCTTATAAAAGTAACAGTTTTTAAAAATGCAGCCTTTTCCGTACCGTTTCCCGCAGTCGTTTAATGGACAGAAGTGCCGTTAAGGCAATGGAAATTACGGCACAGACGGAAAATACAATAACGGACCAGAATAAATGTACTTCATGGTGGATGAAGTTATCTGTAAAATATTCGATTGCCAGACAAAGTAATGCCACATCGACAAAGAAGTAGAGGACAGTGGCAATTAAGGAGCCGGATACAAGTTTATAAAATAAACCGGATACGGCAATTAAAATTAACACTACCAGAGTTATGGGAAGTGCAATCTCAAAAAACCACCGATTGTTTTTCGTCATGAAAGTGATGGCAAATTCATAACAGACAACACTGACGGCACTTACTGCTAAATTAAGAGACGATGGAATTTGCGGAACAAACATTCTTGGACAGAAAAACAGCCACAGAATGATACACGCACCAATCACAGGGATGGACCAGTAGTTATGATGAAATACAAATAAGTTTAAAATACCGCAGGTAACGGCAGTAGAGCCAAGTACAATGGAAAGCCAGAGAGCTACATCATGTTTTTTCAAAGGCTCCACTTCTCCTCTGGTTGCTGAAAAAGGGCTGGAAACAGAAGAGGATTCAGCCACGGATTCGTTTGGATTTAAGACGGGTGTATGGCAAAGGGGGCAGGTTTTTAATGATTGCTCCAGCTTTACACCGCAATTAACACAGTATGACATATAAATTACCATTCAGAGTCGGCTAAAAGTTTTTTTATAAGAATTACAGCCGGCTCTTTTCCTTTCTCCTAAAAAATTCAGGGTGCTTTAAAACTGTATATATCCGAAACCTTTCGCAGATTCCTGGATATGTTAAATAAGTAAAAGGTGTTTACGTATCGCGGTTGCTTTCGATGGTTACATGGATTCCGTCTTCCACAAGCTTTCTGAAAAAGTACCGTTCTACATCAGATTCTTTGATACAGCTTGCAAAGTTAATGGTTAAGGTATCTTGAAAACTGATGATGGCACAGTTGGTTCTGGAGGAAAAAGGAATCCCCATATAGATATCAAACCGTTCAATAAAGGGAATCATTTCTTCCGGTACCCTGATGGCTCCCATATTGGTAAGCCCGGCGGAAGAATTCAAATCCTGTACCTTTTTATAGAAGGTGCGGACTACCATATCTTTGATAAATAACGGAACTACACGTATAAAAGGATTTTGCTGTGTAGCCGCATTGGTAGTAATATCACCGCGTAAAAATTTATCATTTATATAGTATCGCATATAATGATGAACCTGTTTGACGATTTCTTCGAATGTATAATCCCCCAGTCTTGGGTCAACGGAAGGGTATATCATGGTGATAAAGTTCCGCAGGGTTTTTGAGGGAAAAAATCTTCTCAAGTTTACCGGCATGGCAATTTTAACCGGAAGCTCTTTATAAGGCCTGTCCTGCTTCTGTTTTTGTAAAAGGGCATATAAAAGCACCGCATTTAAATATTCCGTAATGGTGCATTTATAAGTTTTGGCAACATTCATGACCTGGCTTACACTCATAATACCGTCAATTACCTGAAAGGTAAAAAATGGTTCGTAGGTTCCCAGGATACGGTAGGTCTTTTCCATGGGTCGCGGCGGGCGGTATTTGGAATTGGAGTAGCGGATATAAGCATCCTCCAGTTCCTCCGGATGGGGTGGTTTTTCAATATCCAGAACCATATATTTATTGGGAATATCATGTCCCAGTAGCCTTAAGTAAACCGCAGTCAGCGTATGCAGTAAGGTCATGCCTCCGGTACCGTCTCCCAGACTGTGGTGTGCCTCTAAGGCAATGCGGCATCCATGGTAATAAATGCGGATGAGCCAGCGGCCTTTGCTTTTAAAAGACATGGGCATACAAAAATTACGGACATCCTCCTGTACAAAAGGACCAGGGCGGTCGTTGGATTCCAGAAAACGCCAGAAAAGTCCTTTTCGCATGGCTACTTTATAGGTAGGAAAGCGGGGCAGGGTTAATTCTACGGCTTTTTGCAGAATGTCCGGTTTGATTTCTTCCTTTAAGATTACGGAAAGGCGGTATACAGAGGAAAAATCCCGTCTTTGCAGGGTAGGATATACAATGGCGGATAAATCCAGGGGGTACCAGGTCTTTTTTCCTATCTGTTTAAAGGAAGGAGCTGTTTTAGAAGTATAATTTGTATTGTTCATAGTATCACCATATAATTTTATTCAATATATTTTATAGTATATCATACTTTACGCAAAAATTTAACTGTGTTAATATAAATGTCTATTATAAAAGGAATGGAGAAAAAAGATGAATTATATTTTTCAACTGGCCATTATATTTGGTATCAGCTTTATCGGGGAGGTTTTAAATGCACTGTTGCCATTGCCGGTTCCGGCCAGTGTGTATGGTCTGGTGATTTTGTTTACCCTGCTGTGCACAAAAGTAATCAAATTGGAGCAGGTGGAGACCGTATCTGAATATATGATGGCGGTGATGCCCCTGTTTTTTATCGAACCTACGGTAGGAATTATGAAGTCCTTTGATTTGATCCGGGGAAATGTATTGTCACTGTTTGTGGCAAGCTTCCTGTCTTTTATGGCGGTTATGGCTGTGACGGGGCTGGTTTCCCAAGGTATGATACGCATGGGAAAAAAGAAAAAAGGGAAGAACCAAAAAGAAAAAATGTAGATTTTTAGGAAAGGTAAAGAAAAATGGATGAATTATTACGGGAATCTCTTTTCTTTGGGATGATTTTAAGTCTGGGGGCATATAAAATCGGATTTGAAATTCAGAAAAAATGGAAAAAAGTATACTTGAATCCACTGTTAATCTCAATTGTTCTTGTGATTGCGTTCTTGAGTATTACAGGAATCTCGGTGGAAACCTATCAGTATGGAGCTAAATATTTAAGTTATTTTTTAACTCCGGTAACGGTGTGTCTGGCAGTACCGCTGTATAAACAACTGGAAACCTTAAAAAAGAATCTGGCAGCAGTGGTTGTCAGTATATCCATAGGCTGTCTGGCACATGCAGGAGTTCTGATTGGAGTAGCAGTTCTTTGCAACATGGACAAACAGCTTCTTCGCTCCATTATGTCAAAAAGTGTGACCACCGCCATTGCCCTGGGGGTTACAGGTGAAATACAGGGCATTCAGGCAATTACCGTAATTGGAGTTATGATAGCGGGAATTTCAGGAGCAGTGGCAGGTCCAGCCATTTTAAAACTGTTTCATATTACAGAACCGGTAGCACAGGGACTTGCCATGGGAAGTGCCTCCCATGCCATAGGAACTTCAAAAGCCATTGAACTGGGAGAAGTGCAGGCGGCCATGAGTTCCCTGGCAATCGTAGTGACTGGAATCCTGACGGTCATTATTGTTCCATGGATTGCAGGAATGCTGTAAAAAAGTTTTTCTTTTAATTTTTTGCAAAAAAATAAAGGAAATTGGAAATTAGAACAGAATAGGTAAAGTATAGAGTGTATTTTGAATTTTTGTTGTTTGGCTTTTATAAGCGGAAATGAGAGGCACATATGACGATACGGGAAAGTCTGGAACTGTACGAAAAGGAATATTTAAGTCCTTTTGCCACCTTAAGCATGAATTCCAGGGGGCGACTGCGGCCGGAGGAACAGTGCGATATCCGACCGGTTTTCCAAAGGGACAGAGACCGTATCATACATAGTAAATCCTTTCGCAGGTTAAAAGATAAAACCCAGGTCTTTCTGACACCGGAGGGTGACCATTACAGGACAAGGCTCACCCATACGCTGGAGGTTTCCCAGAATGCCAGAACCATTGCAAAAGCCTTAAGGTTAAATGAAGATTTGGCAGAAGCCATAGCCCTGGGGCATGACCTGGGACATACTCCTTTCGGACATGCAGGGGAAAGAGCCTTAAACCGGGTGTGTCCCCTGGGGTTTGAGCACAGCAGGCAAAGTGTCAGAACCGTAGATGTTCTGGAAAAAAGAGGTCTTGGTTTAAACCTTACACTGGAAGTAAGGGATGGGATTTTAAATCATCAGACCAGTGGAATGCCCTCTACGTTAGAAGGGAAAATTGTAAGATTTTCGGATAAGATTGCCTATATTCATCATGACATGGATGATGCCATCCGGGGAGGAATTCTGACGGAAGCGGATATCCCAAAAGATATTGCAGGGCTTCTTGGAGACACCACAGGCAAGCGACTGAATTTTTTCATTCATAATCTGGTCACCAACAGCCAGGGAAAAGAAGACATCTGTATGTCAGAAGAAGTCGCAGATGCCATGAAGAAGTTAAGACAGTTTATGTTTGAACGGGTATATAACAGTGATGTGGCAAAAGGGGAAGAACAGAAAGCAGAACAACTGGTGGAAACATTGTATGAATATTATCTGAAAAATATTGAGCTGCTTCCCCAGGAATACCAGAGGCTGATGTATGACGGGGAAGTAAAGGAACAGGTTGTATGTGACTATATAGGTGCCATGACAGACCGTTTTGCCATTGCAAAATATGAAGAAATCTATATTCCAAAATGCTGGCATGGATAAAAACAACAAAAAGGTGATAAGAATATAAAGTTTGGAAGAAGGAGTCGGGTTCATGTATTATCCTGATGAACTTGTAGAAGAAATCAGAACAAAAAATGATATAGTGGATGTCATATCGGGATATGTCAGGATTCAGAAAAAAGGAGCCGGTTATATGGGACTGTGTCCGTTCCATAACGAAAAAACTCCTTCTTTTTCTGTGTCTGCTTCTAAACAGATATATCATTGTTTCGGATGCGGTGCAGGGGGAAATGTGTTTACATTTCTGATGAATTATGAAAATTATACGTTTCAGGAAGCCGTAAAGGAACTGGCAGACAGAGCCGGCGTGGCACTTCCCGAGATAGAATATACTGCCCAGATGAAAAAAGAAAACGATAAAAAAGCCCTGCTTCTTGAAATCAACAAAGAGGCAGCTAAATATTTTTATTTTCAGCTAAGGCAGGAACAGGGAAAAATCGGACATAAGTATCTTACGGACAGACAACTGTCAGAGGAAACCTTAAAAAAATTCGGGCTTGGCTTTGCCAATAAAACCAGCAATGACCTGACCCGGTATTTAAGAAAAAAAGGGTATAAGGATGAACAGATTATTGAAGCAGGCCTGGCTTCCGTGGATGAAAGATTCGGCATCCATGACAAATTCTGGAACAGGGTGATTTTTCCGATTATGGATATTAATC
>CAZDAT010000098.1:0-7651 GCA_964503695.1 uncultured Lachnospiraceae bacterium | reverse complement strand
TGATATCTTCATAAGAATACTGATATTTCTCTTTATCCTGCTCCAGAGAACTGTCTCCCACACCATTAAACGGTACAAACACCTCATCTTCTCCAAGAAAATCCTGTATCACCACAACATTTTCACCTTTGTATGTGCCCAAAAAGGTTTCCTGGGTTTCAATTCCAAGTAACGCAAAAATATGGCTTCCTAAATATTCCGATACATGGTTAAAACGCAAACCTTCTCGGGAATTTTTTTGAAATTTAACCAAATATGGTTTTTCATTTATCAGAATAGATTTTTTTCGTTCTGCACCGGAATAATACCGATTTCCATCTGGATATCTTGAATAATCCTTCATAATCATCACCTCAATTTTATTATATTGGCCATTTCAGTAAGTGTCAATAGGTTATTGTTTAGTTTTGACACTATCCATATTATTTATTCAGCACATAAAAATCCAGCCAACCGCTCTTTCCTTTCCGTTGACTGGATTTTCTTCCTCGCTATGGCAGAACTTCCTCATTCACTTAGCATTTCAGGAAGCACTCGATATAGTTCCATCAAATAATTTTTATCTTTCTTATAAATAGAGCATAATCACCATTTATGAACTGCTCCACATTTACAGAATTTAAAATCATTAAGCCAAAGGCTTTCAATAATATCTACGCATTTATTACATTTGATCTTGTTCATGTCATACTTCTAACTTTTATCCATCAAAAACAAATCAGACTCACAACTAGATTTTTTTACACAATGAATTTTCACTCAAAACTTGTTATCAAATGCTTGCCGTTTGACCATAAGAAATCAACTCGTTATATTTTTTATCATCGAACAAATCGCCTTGGTAAACAGCTTCACACATTTCTGTTACTGTTAAGATTATATCTGCATCAACAACAGTTTCCATGCCCTTTATTATTCCATCAATTCTCTTTTTTATCTCATCAAGGTGAACAGAAAGATACTGCTTATCTTCTTCATCAACAAGACACTCACGATTTTGTGAATACATCCATAGTTCCTCGCCTATATCTGTTATGCAACCAAGCCTCAAATTTACTGACTCCTGTTTTTGAAGCACATACTCATCTTCAAAACACTCCAATATCTTTTGCGTTACCTCAATAGGATACGGAAAAGTCAAAGAATCTATTTCTTCCTCCACGCCTAAATTGAGGGCATCGTAAATACATCGGAATATCCTTTTAGGAAACTTAATTGCATTCGAAATAACCTCACCAGCATCATTTGTCAGTAATAAAATCAGATAATCATATGGTGATTCTGTAAATGAGATAGAAGAAATTAAGAAGTCGCTCATCATCACCTCATTTGCTGGATCAAAATTCCTTAACAATACTGGATAACACAAAAATGTATTGTCGCGATATGAACTTTTAGGCAGAACAGCATCGTATGTGCTCATCAAATCTGTCATCAAACTATTAACTCCATCTATCTCTGTCTTTCGAGATGATGAAAACCAAGCCTTTACCTGATATTTGTTGTAACTGGTATCAGGCGAATGCGATAAATAATATTCGCAACACATATAAGTCTCAAAGATTACTTTTTCCTCAAGTGCACATAGTTCTACATGTTTGCTCTGATGATTGCTGTCCAATGTAATATCATCAAAAAATTTTTGAACGTTAGGTAGTGCTACTAATGCTTTTTTTAAGTTATATATTGCTAATCGCTTTGCCTGTTCTTCTTTTTTGACGAAACTGATTAGTTGGTTAGCGAAATTTTGGATGCTATCAAAATAATCCCTTTTTGCTTTATTAAACAACGTTGGTATTTCAGGTTTCTTCTCAAATGGGCGGTGTTCTCTCGGATATGACAAGTGTGCGATCATCATTTTATTATAGCGATTATGCAAGGTATCAAACAGATTGCCAGTATCACCAAGTTTCCTGTTACCTAATAATTTGTGCAAACACGTTAAGCTTGCAGTCAGTAAATCACATGCACATTTGCGAACATCAATCCAATGATCAATCCATGCATATACTGTGTCAAACTCATAATTGCTTTCTATAGTTCTCAACCACAGACCATTAAACTCTTGATGGAATGTTAGGATTATGTTCTCCTTTGGCATTTCCTTGTGCGCATCATTGGGAATCTGATAGATATCCAATAAATCAATTTTAGGTTTGATCGCATCTGAACAATATGTTTCAAAGATAGGAAGTGTACGGCATATATCTTTCAACCGTACAACACTTTCGTTATTACCTTTTCTAATCTCACTTCCTCTAAGTAAATACTCGACCTTTATTTTCTTATTATCATCGCTTACTTGAATCTTGTGAGAGTTGGTTTTGCGTTTGAGATAACTAATGATTCGCTGAAGATTATTATTCACAAATTCACTGTATACATTTTTATTACCGCAAAAAGACGAGTACATTAATGAGGATACCGTTTTAACAGAGTGTTCTTCAGCCTTGTTCCATAAATCATTCAAAGAAATTCTTGGTGACAAATTCATTGAAGAATTAATGTTGTAAATCCACTCTACAATAACCGCATATGATTCTAAATCTGCTATATCCACAAAATTAATTTCCTTTAATTTTGAATATAGCGAAGAACTCAAGCAGTAGATGTCAGTTTTTGAAATTCTGAATTTGGGGATTGAATCGCGCAATGTAATCATATGCTGGATATTGGTGTTATTCGGCATTATCTCAGCCATTTTATTTAGCGTATTCAATTCCTTTTCGCAATCCTCAAACTTAGAAAACGGACAAAGATCTGTTGCTACAAGCACTAATCCTCCATGTTCAAATGCCTCATCAAACAAAGCTTTGTGGATTCGATAATACTGCATCACACTCCCTGAAAAAGTGCCGCGAATTGCATGCACAAAGCGAGACAAGTCTGATTCGCAAAACCACATATTTACTATATTTTTATAAAAACGCTCTTTATCAAAATCCAACTCTGGATAATGTGAAAATAATACAGATATATCTGCAAGAGACACAATCTTTGCAATAGCAAGAGCTGTCTCATCGAGAGCAATATATTCATGTAAACGGTTAACAATATGTTGAGAACGTACAGGATGCACCCCCTCAATATAGTCTCCCTCTGTGCTAATATGTACTAGGAATTCATCCGCCAGGCTTTTTAGTATTTCACCAATATCCGCATCAGATTTAGCAGATAAATTTTTTATTAAAAACTTGGTTTCAAGCTTAATACCACAGACGTCTGCCAAACATACTTTTCTTAAAATTTCAAATTTGGTTCCTCCTGCTGATGCATTACCGATTTCCTTCATTTGCACGGATATTCGTTCGGCAATCATCTCACCGTGAGTCAAAAGATATACATACTCAATAAGAAGTTGACGATCTGCAATTTGGAACCAAGCCCTTTTCCAATCGGTAATATCTTCATGGAGCTTTTCAGCTTTCTTAAGAGCATTATATATGCTTTCCGCTTCTTTTTCACTTAGGGTAGGCTTAATAATATTCAAATAGTGAAGATTACTTATGTCTCCACCGAAATTGTACCAATCGCTTTCGCGAGAAGTAACGAGAAGCTTATAATGGTATGTTACATCTGTTTGCATAAGTTGAGCTAACAAATTCCATTCACTTAGATGGGAGTCAAGATTATCAAGTAAAATCAGTGGCTTTTCCCCTATTCGTGTACGCATGCGAAAATACTCAACAATATACCCTAACTCTGCGTCATTGTTACATCTTGTAATTTGGTAAGGTGTGTATTCTTCGATTAATAACGATATTGCTCTTAGCGCAAGCGTGGTTTTACCTTGCCCGCTGGATGTTTTAATAATGGTAATTGTGTTTTTTTCAATGGAATCGATAATTTCTTTTTCAACAATCGGGCGGATGACAGGTAAATTGTTTGCAATGTCAGAAGGAATAGCTTTCTTTCCTTCGTAATAATCAGAAGAATACTCATCTGATTTAGAAAATTGAATCCTTTGAATCCAAGCGTGAGCCGGATTTTGAGGACCTTTACTTATATCGAATTTAATTTCTTCGATGCATTGTGTTATTTCTTGATGCGATATTTCACTGCGACTTTCCATCTTGTCGAAACATAATAATTTGATACCGTTAGCAAATAACACAATATTATTAGTATTAATCTCAAAGTTCTTAATCAATGAATCTTCAATTCTTTTCTCAAGAGAATCCTTTTTGATATTTTCAAATGATAACCGTTGGATAAAATCTTCAAAGTCGAAATTATTCCAATTCCACAAAGACGTTTCCTTTTTAATATTATCAACCTTAGTCTTCCAGAATTCTTTTGAGTTTTTATCAAGCTTTCCCGAAAACAGTTTAGTTAAATTACCAGCTGCAACAGAAAAATCATATACTAATTTAAAATACCTATTTTTATCGATTAGGTACGCCTCAAGATAATTTTTCAATATACTATCCATAAAACTGGCATCTTGCCGTTGGGTGGAATATTTGAGTTGGATATGTGTAATCACTTTGTTAACATCGCTACATTTTATAGCATCGATATCTTCGATTCCTTCTAAATTAAAAATTATATCCGTGTCAGATGATAATATCAAATCACATGAATAAAGAAACTGATAGGAATACCCTCTCAAAGCAATTTGACCACCATCTCTTGATTCTCGAAGTTCCTGAATATTGACTTTAGCAACAGGCAGTTTCTTATTTGCTTTTTGTTTCTTTTTCTTTGCCATATTGACAACCTCATTTCTCTGTTTTTGATGCTAATATATTTACCAAGCCCTTACTTAAACTGATAATAAATTATTGTATTTGATGTATACTACTTATATTATAACAGAAGCTTGTTCAAACACAAACCCCTGCTACACATTTACCTAATAAACTATTTTCTTCCTCGCTATGGCAAAGCCTCTCCGCTCATGTTAAACTCATGTTATTTTTTCGCTCCAAACACCTCGGAATTCCTTGTAAAATCAGCACTTCTTACATTTCCCATTCAAGCTGCCGTGGCAGATGAAAAGTATTTTTATCACCATAATTGCTTACCCCTTTTTGCACGAAAACGCCCAGTTTTGCGGGTATTTCCAAGGTCACATTGTAATTTCGATTTTCTTGTTAACAAAGCAAATTATAGCATAATTTTGCAAGTTGTAACTACCTGTTAGTAGTAAAACGTAAATTCTTACTACTAAGGATTTTACACATTTTTCATTACCTCTAATCGTTCTGTCATTTGTGCCTTTCTGATTGTCCTCAATTTTTCCAACAGTTCTTCATAAAGCGGCAAATCCTCCACCTCTGGTATCCTTTCACACAGAATTTTTTTATATTTTTTGTCAGCACATAGCTCTAAAATTCCACGCACACAAAATGCTCTATCACATTCTGCATACCCTTGTTCTCCAAATCCAAACAATACCCAAAAAGGCTTTGTTTGGATTATTGCCTTTTCAACATAATCTAACGACTCACACGTTTTAGTTTCATCAAATTCACATATGTACATATTTCGTAATACTTTGAAAAATAAAAAAGGATTGTCATTATACCCATATGTTGAATTGCGAACATTATTAACATTACTTCGATAGATATTTCTTATCCGAGGTAAAATGATATACGCAAAAAACTCATCATCATTCCTAGCATTGTCCGGTGCTTTTCTTTAGTGATAAGCTCTTCTCCACATCTGTTTTTGGGTTATAAGATTATCTCCACTCAAGCAAATATTTGTACCTTCCAGATAAAAATATTTATCTTTGAAAACAAATAACCTGGCTTTATCTTCAAAAAATAATTCTATCTCCTTCTTAATTACATTCATATCTGTATCTTCACATTTTTTATCTATATGTTCTGTATTCATTTAACTATTTTTCCTTTACACTAAGCCCACATCTACATCGTATCTGGATACAAAATATTTACCCAATCATAATATTTATAATATTTTTCATATATAAAATCCAAATCCATGATTAAGCCTCTTATCATATTTATATGCATTAAAGACAACTCTTCCTTGTACGACATATAACGTGCATCAACAAAAATATTATTATTTACAAAATAATCAATTACACTCTGATGTGTTTTCAACTTTTGTCGTATCTCATTAATCTTTGGAACATCTATATTAACAATTTCGTCAAGTAAGACATTCAAGTTGTGACCTTTTTTTCTGATTTCTGATTCTTCATAACCATTCTCTTCCAACAACGATTTTAATAAGGTTTCTATTACCACACAGAGTTCTGCATATATAGCATAAATATGCTCTTTATAAATCAAGTAAGCCACTCGTGGAATATCAATCGTTTCAAATCTCTCTGCACAATTTTCTATCATGTTATTCAGCAACTGATAATGAGCAAAAAAGGCAATGGTAAAATGCCCCACCTCCTCAATCTCCCATGTAAACAAATTTTCCAATATTTCAAATTGTTCGTTCCGATTCATACTTTCGTTTTTTCTTTCTTATAACTCGTAATATAAATAGCAAATAACGCTCCAGTCATTGCCGGAGCATCATCTTCACTAATCATTCATAACCTTTTTCATCACTACCAAATAATGCGATACCAAGTTCTCCATAATAGTATCCATTAGCAGTCTTGTTTGTATCAACTTCATTAAGTGCTGCATTCAAGTCGGCAACACTTAACGTTTCATTCATTAATGGTGACATTCCCTGCATAAGTGCTTTTACCTGTTCAAGGCTTGTATCATTTGTATACACTCTAAAGTTCACATCTCCCATAATGGTTTTTAATGCCACTAAATCTACAACCTTATCCACCAATAATAAAAGAATCGTTAATGGCAATGGGAATATACATATCCACCCAAGAACCCATAACCATGTAGGAGTTCCCTTCTTTCCTCCATTAGCACTATTTGCATTAGGATTCCATGTATATCCACAATTCTGACATAAGCCAACTGTTCTATAAGTAGCCTGACTCACTGATTGACCTTTTCTTCCCGAACCAACAACATTTTTACGAGAAGCCGATTGGATAGCCGTTCTTATTCTCTCTCTTTTAAAATTTATTTTTGTACTACCACACTACGGACATTTTCCTGCTGAAGAATCAGTATTACTACTCTGCTGAGTCGTATCCCCATAAAAGTTATTTGTAATATTTATAGTTGCTTTTTCTTGTGGCATCTCACTGCCACAAAATTCACAGATTTTATTTTATGTTTCTGCTCCACAGCTTGGACATTTCATACCCGCCACTCCCTTATACATTGTTATGTCTATAATAATATCAGATATGCCAAATTTCTACAAGAAAAAGTGTCCAGTAAACAATACAAATCTCCACGTGTCAAAAATAAAAACAACCACCTTCGTAGCAGATTACTATCAACAAAAAGTGGCTACATATTAACATCTCACAAACTATTCTTCATGATTTCCAAGTAATTCTCCGGGAAACCAATCAGCTTCAAATCGATATCACTTCTATATTCATTTATCACTGTTTCCACCGTCTGAATCAAAAACTTCTTACTTTCTTCATCCGGAAGTCTTTTTAGCAAAACCAGTGTATACGCAAATAATGAATTATTTTTTATCTCCGGGTGTTTTCTCAAAAAAGTAGTTGTGAACTTTGCCGGAGGATTAAAGTCTGTATTATACATCCTAGCCGCATGAGCACATT
>CAZDAT010000097.1:0-7697 GCA_964503695.1 uncultured Lachnospiraceae bacterium | reverse complement strand
AAAATTTGTAAAAAATCTTGATATTTAAAAACAACAGCTTGTTGTAAATTGGAGAAAAAAGAATGGATGACAAAATTTTTGATAGTATCAAACATGTTGATCTGAAAGAAACTATGGAAAATTCCTACATCGATTATGCCATGAGTGTGATTGCTTCCCGAGCACTTCCTGATGTAAGAGACGGACTAAAGCCTGTTCAGCGAAGAGTCCTGTATTCTATGATAGAGTTAAATAACGGACCTGACAAACCGCATAGAAAATGTGCACGTATCGTCGGTGATACCATGGGTAAATATCACCCTCATGGTGACTCTTCCATTTATGGTGCATTAGTAAATATGGCTCAGGAATGGTCTACCAGATATCCTTTAGTAGACGGACATGGCAATTTTGGTTCTGTAGACGGTGACGGTGCTGCAGCCATGCGATATACGGAAGCCAGACTTTCTAAAATTTCCATGGAAATGCTTGCAGACATTAACAAAGATACTGTAGATTTTACTCCGAACTTTGATGAAACGGAAAAAGAACCTGTAGTATTACCTGCTCGTTATCCTAATCTTTTGGTAAATGGAACTACCGGAATTGCAGTAGGTATGGCTACCAATATTCCACCCCACAATTTACGTGAGGTTGTTTCTGCTGTTGTAAAAATAATAAATAACAGAATTGAGGAAGACAGGGAAACCGATATCGAGGAGATTTTATCTTTGGTAAAAGCACCTGATTTTCCGACAGGCGGTCTGATTCTTGGAACCAGGGGAAGTGAAGAAGCTTACAGAACCGGCAGGGGTAAGGTAAAGATGCGTGCCGTAACCAACATTGAAACCATGCCAAATGGAAAGGGCCAGATTATTGTGACCGAGCTTCCTTACATGGTAAATAAGGCAAAACTGATTGAAAAAATCGCAGAATTACATAGAGAAAAGAAAATTGACGGCATTACTGCCCTTCGTGACGAATCCAGCCGTGAAGGAATGCGTGTGGTGATTGAACTCAGACGTGATGTAAATGCCAATATCGTATTAAATCAGTTATATAAGCATACCCAGTTACAGGATACCTTTGGGGTGATTATGCTTGCTTTGGTAAATAACGAACCAAAGGTATTGAATCTTCTTGATATGTTAAAATATTACATTAAGCATCAGGAAGATGTTGTAACCAGAAGAACAAAATATGATTTAAGTAAAGCGGAAGAACGTGACCATATTTTACAGGGGTTACTGATTGCACTGGATAATATTGATGAAGTAATCCAGATTATCAGAAGCAGCAAAACGACTCCCATTGCCAAGGAAAGACTGATGGAACGTTTTGGACTTACCGAAGTACAGTCCCAGGCAATTGTAGATATGAGACTTCGTGCACTGACAGGTCTGGAACGGGAAAAACTGGAGAATGAACATAAAGAATTACAGATTAAGATTGCCCAGTTAAAAGCAATCCTGGCAGACAGAAAACTGCTTCTTGGTGTAATTAGGGATGAAATTACCATAATTTCAGAAAAATATGGAGACGACAGAAGAAGCAAAATAGGCTTTGATGAATTTGATATCACCATGGAAGACATGATTCCAAAAGAAAATTGTGTCATTGCCATGACCAGTCTCGGTTATATCAAGCGAATGACGGTAGATAATTTTAAATCCCAGAATCGCGGCGGCAAAGGCATAAAAGGAATGCAGACCATTGAAGATGATTATATTGAGGATTTGCTTGTGACAAATAATCATGATAATCTCATGTTCTTCACAAATTACGGCAGGGTTTACAGATTAAAGGCATATGAGATACCGGAAGCAGGAAGGACTGCAAGGGGTACTGCCATCATTAATCTTTTACAGTTAAATCCCGGTGAAAAGATATCTGCAATGATTCCATTTAAGGATTATGATGAAAATAATAATCTGTTTATGGTAACAAAAAAAGGTATCATTAAGAAAACATCGGTTCTGGAATATGGCACCATCCGTAAAAACGGACTGATTGCCATCAATCTGAAAGAAGATGATGAATTAATTGAAGTTAAAATTACCAATAAGGAATCAGAAATCTTCCTTGTAACAAAGCATGGAATGTGCATCCGCTTCAAGGAAACAGATGTAAGGAATACCGGAAGAATGTCCATGGGTGTCATTGGTATGACATTAAATGACGGTGATGAAATCATAGGTATGCAGCTTAATACCCAGGGAGATTCCCTACTGATTGTTTCCGAACATGGACTTGGAAAAAGGACATATATCACGGAATTCACAGTCCAGAAACGTGGCGGCAAGGGTGTAAAATGTTACAAGATTACAGAAAAAACCGGAGAAGTAATCGGAGTTAAAGCTGTAAATGATGACCACGAAATCATGATGATTACAACCGAAGGAATCATTATCCAGTTAAGAATGGAGGATATCACCACTCTGGGGCGGATAACATCCGGTGTAAAAATGATGAATGTGGATAAAGATGTAAAAGTTGCAAAAATTGCAAAAGTCAGAGAAAAAATATCCGATGGTACTACCGAATATGAAAATATAGATGAAGCAGTTGAAAATCTGGAAGATTAAATGTAATATTTTCTATAAGATGAAGTAAAAGTCTGCTTAGAGTAAATTGAAAAATAAAAAGTAAAAAGGGCAGCATTTTATAAAAAGGGCTGAGTTTGTCGCCTTGTTTATATAGGTAATGCTGCCCTTTTCATAAAAATAAAAGGAAAATAAGATGTTATTTAATTCATATATATTTATTTTTATATTCCTTCCAATCGTTTTAATTGTTTGGTTTTCTCTCAATAAAATAAAATTATACAGGACCGCTGAAGTATTTTTGATTGGAATGTCGCTGTGGTTTTATGCCTATTTTAATTATAAATATTTATTTATTATTGTGGGAAGCTGTTTATTGAATTATTTTATCAGTTATTTTATAAACAGAATTGAGAAAAAACAAAAGATAAGTCAAATATCTGTTAAAGTGCTGGGTATCCTGGGGATTGTTATGAATCTTTCCATACTCTTCTACTATAAATATTATGATTTTTTTATCGAAAATATAAATTTAATTTTCCAAAAGGATTATAATCTGAAGCATATTTTATTACCTTTGGGAATCAGCTTTTTTACCTTTCAGCAGTTGTCCTTTGTCATTGACAGAATGAAAGGGGAGGCTCCCCATTATGGAATCATAGATTATATGTCCTTTGTGACCTTTTTTCCGCAACTGATAGCAGGTCCCATCGTTCTTCATTCCGAGCTGGTACCGCAGTTTAAAGATATGGAAAAAAGAAAATTTAATGTGGATAATTTTACAGACGGATGTGTGCTGTTTATTCTCGGGCTTGGAAAAAAAGTGTTGCTGGCAGATACCCTGGCACTGGTAGTTAATAATGCTTACAATAACAGATACTACTTTACCACATGGTCTGTTATTGTATTTATTCTTGCCTATGCTTTTGAATTATATTTTGATTTCAGCGGATATTGTGACATTGCCATGGGAATTGGAAAAATGTTTAATTATGATATACCCAAAAATTTTGATTATCCATATCGTTCCACATCCATGAAAGAATTCTGGAACAGATGGCATATCACTCTTGGCAGATTTTTTTTAACTTACGTATATATTCCGCTTGGCGGAAGCCGTAAGGGAACGAAAAGAAAAATATTTAATTTATTTGTTATTTTTTTACTTAGCGGATTATGGCATGGTGCAAGCTGGAATTTTATCATCTGGGGAGTATTAAACGGACTGGGAGTAATATTTTGTAATTTATATAGAAAACCCATAAAAAATAAATTTTTAAGCTGGCTTTGTACTTTTGGATATTTTTTATTTACTCTCATCTTCTTTCGGTGTGAAACCATAAATGATGTGGGAATTGTCTTAAAAGGACTTATGAACCCCGTGGGTGTAAAATTTGTAGTGGATATGGCACAGTACATGGACATTCCTGAATTATATATTTTTAAAAGGGCTTTGGAAATATTTGCTCCTGATATGATAAGAGGTTTATATTTCATGGCCTTTATAATACTTATGATAATCTGTACTCTCCTGCTTTGCGGAAAAAATGCAGAAGACATGGTAAAAGAAGGTAAATATACAACGAAAAGAGCCATCCTTTTGTCCATTATTTTTATATGGTCGGTAATCTCCCTTTCCGGGGTAAGTACCTTTCTTTACTTTAATTTCTAAAAAAGATGACATGAATCAGGATTTATATTATGAATAAAAAGAAGTTTTTGAAAAAATTAATGATATCAATTTTAATAACGGCATTTTTAGTTGCACTGACTGTTTTTATTTTTGACCCTTTTTATCATTACCATAAACCGATAAAGCCCTTGAAGGCTGTACTGACCCAGGCTGAATATCAGGTAATCGGGACTTTGAGAACCTTTGAATATGATTCGTTAATTGCAGGTTCTTCCATGGCAGAAAATTATAATAACAACTGGTTTGATGAAACCTTTGGCTGTACTGCAATCAAAGCTGTAAAACCGGGAGCAAATACTTCTGACCTAATGTATTTGTTAAATGCGGCTTATGAAGAAAAAGAGATAAAAAATATTTTTTATACACTGGATATTTCAGCCATTACTACCAGTGTTAAGGAAAATTATGTAAATGAAGGAATGCCTTTATATCTGTATAATAAAAATCCTTTTGACGATATAAAATATTTATTTAATAAACATGTTCTATTTGAAGATATTCCATATATGATTGCCAATTCATTTATGGGAGATTATGAGGAAGGAGAATCCTTTAACTGGGCAAAATATAAAGACTTTGGTACCCTTCACTACTCTCCTACCCTTGAAAAAGAGCCGGACAAAACAAAAGAAGAATATGAAGGAAACATTGAATTTAATGTAAATCAACTGGAAAGCCTCATAAAGACGCATCCTGAAACAAGATTTATCTTTATAATACCCCCCCATTCTTCTTTGTGGTGGTATGAAGCCTATATGTGCGGAGATTTAGAGCAGGATTTTTATGCACTGGATTATGCTTTTGAAAGAATTTTGAAATATGAAAATACAGAAATACACTATTTTCAGAATATGGAAGAAATCGTATCAGATTTAAATTTATATATGGATACGATTCATTATCATCCCGATGTAAATAAAAAGCTTGTGGAATTAATCCCTACAGATGAATACAGACTGACCGGTGAAAATAAAGATGAAATTCTTGAAGACATGAAATTACTTGCAGATAAATGTATTCATGAATATGCCAGAGAATATATCTCTCATTTATAAAGTAAAATATGCAGGATAAGAGTGTTAAAGGTGATTATGGATTATTACACTGCATGGAAGTAAAAAAATCCTGTCCAATTGGTACAGGAAATTTAAAAACAAAAGATTTTAGATAATAAAAAACGAAAGAGGATAAGAATGGAGATTAGGGGAAAAAGAAGAAACAGAAGAAGAAAGATTCATTCGAAAATGATATTAATTCTATTTACGGTTACCATAGTTGCACTGACTTTATGCATGATTAGTTTTCTTTTTTTTATAAGCCAGAAAAATAAAACAAAAGAAGCTTTTGCTACAATAGAAATTTTGGAAGAAGAAAATCAGAAACTGTTTAATCAGACACAGGTAGACAGTTTTATTGCAAATACGAAAAAAGAATTTTTAGATACCTTAAAATCCATGGTGGAAAATGGTGACGGAATGCTTACCGTACTGCAGCACTTCTATCCGGATTATGTAATTGCATCCTCTGATGGAAGCTACCACTTCTTTCCCATTGTAGAAAATATGGAAAAGAACAATTTTAATTTAGAGAATTTTACCTATCCTGTTTATAATGATGAAAAAAAAGAATGGGAAGGAACCGCTAGTTACGTATCAGAAAATGGAAAAGAGGCAAAAAAGGGAATTGATGTTTCTACCTTTCAGGGAGATATTGACTGGGAAAAAGTCAAAAATGACGGAATGGAATTTGCAATCATCCGTCTGGGATTCAGAGGTTATGAAAGCGGAAAAATTGTGTTAGACAGTAAATATGAAGAGAATATCAGGAAATGTACAGAAGCAGGTCTTGATACAGGGGTTTATTTTTTTACGGAAGCTTTAAATGAAAAAGAAGCTGTGGAAGAAGCAGATTTTGTAATTGAAAATCTGGAAGGCTGTCAAATCAATATGCCGGTAGTCATTGATGTGGAAGAATCAGCAAATAAAGAAAAAACAAGAACAAAGGATTTAACAAAAGAACAAAGAACAAAAAATGTCATGGCATTTTGCGAAAGAATCAAAGAAGCAGGCTATGATGTGATGATTTATGGAAACCTAAAAAGCTTCATGATTATGATGGATATTGAAGAACTGGAGGAATATGATAAATGGTTTGCATATTACAGATATCCATTCCATTTTCCATATAAGATAAAGATGTGGCAATATACCGCATCAGAAAAAATAGATGGAATTGATGGAAAAACGGATGTGAATCTTCTATTTTATTAAAATAGGGAAAGGAACCATATACTTATGAAAAGAATTGTAATGATGGTATTGCGTCTTGGACTGTTATCTGTATATTACTATGGTGTTCTTTGCAAAAAAAGTAAAGAAAAGATAAAAGATTTTGATAAGAATTTTCAATGGATAAAAAAAGCAACCATAAAGGTAAATAAGGCAGGTAAAGTTACCATTGAAGCCTCAGGCATGGAAAATCTTCCAAAGGAAAATGGATTTGTGATATTTCCAAATCATCAGGGACTTTATGATACCCTGGCATTTTTTGAATCCTGTCCAAGAACCCTGGCATTTGTAATTAAAAAAGAAGCAAGTAATGTCATTCTATTAAAACAGGTTGTAAAAGCAACAGGTTCTCTGGTTATGGACAGAGAAGATATACGGCAGTCTCTGTCTGTTATAAATACCATGACACAGGAAGTAAAAAATAAAAGAAATTTTGTAATTTTCCCAGAAGGAACCAGAAGCAGACAAGGAAATAAACTGCTTGATTTTAAACCGGGAACTTTTAAATGTGCCGTAAGGGCGAAAGCACCCATTGTTCCCTGTGCGATTATGAATGCCTTTGTTCCTTTTGATGAAAATCATACAAAGCCGGTAACCGTAAAATTATTCTATTTAGAGCCAATGTATTATGAAGAATACAAGGATATGAAGACTTCAGAAATCGCAGTTGAGGTAAAAAGAAGAATAGAAGAAAAAATAGCAGAAAATTTATAAAAAAGTTCTTGACAAATAAAATGATTATATATATAATAACTTTTGTGTCACACATAATGACGTAATTTAATATTGGTAGAGGAATAATTCAGACTATGGAGAAATACTCAAGTGGCTGAAGAGGTGCCCCTGCTAAGGGTATAGGTCGTTCACGCGGCGCGAGGGTTCAAATCCCTCTTTCTCCGTTTTATCTACCAATTAAATAGAAGTGTTTGAGTACACTTCTATTTTTACCTTAAAGATAAAAATAAAAAAGTTTAAAAAAAGTTGTTGACAAACATGAGGTGATTTGATAATATAGTCAAGTCGCCAAAAACGACAGAAATAAACATTTAAAATTTAAAAAAACTTTTGAAAAAAGTTCTTGACAAACAGTTTTAAATGTGTTAATCTAAATAAGCTGTCGCGAAGACAACAAAACAAATACAGAACATTGACAATTAAACAGTAATGCAATCTCGAAAATTCTTAAAGAGTTCA
>CAZDAT010000096.1:0-7747 GCA_964503695.1 uncultured Lachnospiraceae bacterium | reverse complement strand
ATATTGTATACCGGCACAATAACACTTAATTTCATATCGTTTTCCTTCAGGTACCTTTAAATCGTAACTGTCTGTCAGATTATTCCTGTCCTCTTTTGTCGTTTTATCAGAGCATGGGATAGTCTTCAATCGCTCCATCCGTTTTATAAAAAGCCACAATCTTTTTCACTGCTGCAATGACATCTTCCACGTCTTTATCACTCATACCATAATATAAAGGAAGACTCATCATTTCCTCATATAATTTCTCTGCCCTTGGACAAAGCCCCTTCTTATATCCCAGTCTCTGATAATATGGGAAATAATACACCGGAATATAGTGGACATTACACATAATATTTTCTGCCGCCATGGCATCAAAAAACTCTTTTCTATTTATTTTTAACCGTTCCGGCCGGATTCTTAAAATATATAAATGTCTTGTGGTATCAGACTCTGGTATCTCTTCCTGCACCTGGATTTCCGGTATCTGCCGGAAGGCTTCGTTATATTTTGCCACAATTTCCTTTCTTCGTCTGGAAAACATGGGAAGCTTATCCAGCTGGCTGATTAAAAGTCCTGCCTGTATATCTGTCATCCGATAATTGTACCCTAAAGACACCTGTTCATAATACCAGCTTCCATGAGGCTCTTCTTCCATCAGTGCGGTATCTCTTGTAATGCCATGGGAACGTGCCAGCAACAGTTTTTCATAGTATTCTTTACTGTTGGTCAGAACAGCACCGCCTTCCCCTCCGGTGACGGTTTTTACCGGATGGAAGCTAAAGGTTGTCATGTCTGCAATGGAGCCGTTCATCTGTCCTTTATATCTGGTACCGATAACATGGGCACCATCCTCAATCAATACCAGATTATTTTCTTTACAAATCTCTTTAAGCTCATCCAGTTCCACCGATTGTCCCGTAAAATCAACCGCTACTACCGCCTTTGTTTTTTCGGTAATGACTTCTTTTACCTTTGCCGGGTCTATGTTATAGGTTTTATCATTAATATCGGCAAAAATCGGAACTGCACCGCAGTACAGGGCACAGTTGGCACTGGCGGCAAAGGTAATGGGTGTGGTAATTACCTCATGCCCCACACCAACACCTGCTGCCATACAGGCCATATGGAGAGCCGCCGTTCCGTTACTGCATACAACGGCATATTTTGCCCCGGTAAGTTTACATAATTTTTCTTCCAGCTCTGTAATTTTAGGTCCGCAGGTTAAATAGTCACTTTTTAAAACCTCTACTACTGCCTGTATATCTGCATCATCAATGTACTGATGTCCATAGTATAATTTTTTATCCCTTACGGGAGTTCCTCCGCATATTGCAGGTTTTTCCATGTCTTTTACCTCCTGTGTTTCTGCACCTGTCATTATATAAAATTTAAGCCTGAAGGACAACCAAATGTCATTCAAGCTTAAAAAATTCTCTGCCAAACGTGCTATCCTCTATCTTTCAAAAACTGTTTATAAGGTTTATTTTTCCAGTTCCACAGTTTTTAATAATTCACGAATTTCTTCCACTGTCAGCCACTCTGTATTGTTGCCGGAGCTGTAGGAAAATCCTTCCGGGACTTTTTTGCCGCTCATATCCGGTTTTTGGCGGTTGTTCCATACCATCTGGGGATATACGATAAAATGCTTGTCATATTCATAGGTTGTCATGGAGTCTTCCACGGTAACCATGATTTCGTGAAGTTTTTCCCCCTCTCTGATTCCCACTTCCGGCTTCTTGCATCCTGGCATCATGGCTTCTGCAAGGTCTGTAATCTTAAAAGACGGAATCTTGCTGATGAAGGTTTCTCCGCCGGTTGCCTCTTCCAGGGCTTTAATCACCAGTTCTACTCCCTGGGTCAGACTAATCCAGAAACGGGTCATACGATAATCTGTAATGGGAAGCTCCTTTCCGCCATTTTTAAGTATACTGTTGAAAAACGGTATGACAGAACCCCGGCTTCCAGCTACATTTCCATAACGGACAATGGAGAAATTAATATCCTTTTCCCCGGCATAGGCATTGGCGGCAATAAAGAGTTTATCAGACACCAGCTTGGTTCCTCCATAGAGATTCACCGGGTTTACCGCCTTATCCGTGGAAAGTGCCACGACTCTCTTTACCGTCTCACTGTCCAGAGCCGCCTCAATCACATTCTGTGCCCCTTCAATATTGGTCTTAATGGCTTCATTGGGATTGTATTCGCAGGCAGGCACCTGTTTCATGGCGGCTGCATGAATTACATAATCTACTCCCACAAAGGCACGCTTCATTCTTGCCAGGTCCCGCACATCACCAATGAAAAACCGAAGCTTGTCCTGGTATTCCTTAAATTCATTTGCCATCATCCACTGCTTAAATTCATCTCGGGAATAGATGATGATTTTTTTCGGATTATAATTTTTTAATACATATTTGGTAAAACATTTTCCAAAAGAACCTGTTCCCCCTGTTACTAAAATTGTTTTATTATTTAACATACCATTTCCTCTCATTTCTGTTTCACGATAAAAATAACTTAAATCTCATAAATTATAGCATATGCCTTTTCTGTTTGCAAATATAAGAGAACCTCTTTTAAATCCCTCTTATTTTCTGATGGCACCATCTTACGGTCCGCGGTGCAACGGTCAACAGAAAGAGATACACTTTGTTTTTCTTTGTAAGATACGGATTAAAAAAAGTATCTTTCAGATGCCTTCGTAAGTACCTTTTTACCTTTTCATAAAATTCATTTTCCTTTTTCATCTGCGACACCGGAATATGTAACATATAGTCCAGTCGTTGGAATAATCCGAACCTTATGCACACCTCTTTTAAATGGGGGTATTGTTTTTCCACAATCTCCCATGCCACATCCGCATTGTCCACAATATCCATGAAAACCCTGGAAAACTCCTCTTTTTCTTTTTTTCTGGTATTACTGCCGATTCGGTAAAACACATGATAATGCTGGGCAGATAAAATATATACTCCCTCCACTTCTTTCAGCATTTGCAACAGAAGATAAAAATCTTCGTTTAATTTCCCTTCCGGAAATTTCTTATCTGCAAATAATTCCTTTTTAATTAATTTGGTACAAAAGGAACAATCCCCCCTGTGCATCAGCAATTCCTTCATAAATTCCTCGCTGCTGCAAAAAAAATCTTTCTCCGGCGGAATACAGACATCCGGCATCCGATTTCCCTTTTCGTCAATTTCATCCCTGGAAACCTGTGCCATAAGAACGTTTTTCTCTAAAACCGCTCTCATCAGCTCTTCATACATGGCAGGAGAAATATAATCATCACTGTCCACAAACCCAAGATACTCTCCCTTTGCCTCCTTAATTCCCATATTTCTGGCAGAGGAAGAACCACCGTTTTCTTTATGAAATACCCGGATTCTTTCGTCTTTTTCTTTTAACCTGTCACATAACTTCCCTGTTCCATCGGTAGAACCATCATCTACTAATAAAATCTCCAGATTCCGATAGGTCTGATGTATACAACTGTCCACACATTTTTCCAGACAGTCCATAATATTATAAATGGGAATAATGATACTGATTAACGGTTTTTGTTTCACCTTTTGTTTTCCTTTCTTTTCTTACTTTATCTAGCCAATTGTGAAAATCATTATAATAAATTCTGCTTTGGATATTTTTCATAACTGTACAATTTTCTATCTAAAATCTCAATTTTCGCCATCTATATATTGTTTTACAAGTGAGTCATCCTATGATACATTTTTTTCGGGGAAATCACAGATGCCGCACTAAAAGGTCCCTCCCCCGGCAATTCTATGTTTCCCTTTTTCCATCCTTCATAAAAGGTAAGCAAACGATTCGCCGCCTCTTTGGCGTTCCAATTGGAAGCTATGGTTTCGTATGCCCGGATTCCCATCTGTGAAGCTTCTTTTGGATGTTCCAATAAATATAGAACCTGTTTTTCCATATCTTCAAAACTGCCATCTTTATAAATCAGTCCGTTTTTACCGTGATTAATTAAAAAAGATGCTGCTCCCACTTCCACATTTGCCACTTCCACACATCCGCTGTTCATGGCTTCGTTGACCACTGCCCCCCAGCCCTCCAGGAAGTTGCTGGTAAACAGATGTATATGGCTTTTTTCCATGATTTCACGTACCTTTGCCGGTTTTAAAAATCCATAAAAGGTGATTTCCTTTTGTAAATCATTTTTTCTTACTTCCTGTTTTAATTCTTCTTCCAATTCGCCTCCGCCTACCATATGCAGGTGAAATCGATACCCTTTTCTCTTCAGATTCCCGGCAAGAGAAATGGCAAATTCGGGATGTTTTAAAGAAATAAACCTGCCTGCCCACACAATCTGGATTTCCTGTTCATTTTTCTTTTCTCCCCAGGGATGCATTTGTTTCAGATTTTCTATCGTAAATTCCTTAAATTCCGGGAAATAACCAAACTTAAGTTTTTTTTCAGGGTACGCCTTTATCAGGGAAAAATCGGAAGCCACATAAGCCCCTGCACACAGCAGATATACATTCTGTTTCCGGTATCTGGTATGCTCTTTATATTTTCGCATAAGTCCTTTTGGTGAAATGGCTTTCCATTGCCCTTCCCGATACAGTCTTTCACTGATTCGGATGGTTAATTTATCACTTTTCAAACGCTCTTCAATCAGTTCTTCATGCTCCATCCATCCGACCAGTAAAATATCACTTTCCCAAATCCACTTCTTACAAGCCTCTAAATGCCTGTCCAGAAACAATACATAAGGAATTTCTTCAGCTTTTACTCCCCAGCCCATCTGAATCCGTTCTTCTTCCATGGGTTCTGTCTGGATAAAGCGGTAGTTTCCTTCCGTCTTCTCATACAACGCATTCGAAAACGGAATCTGATGATGATTAATATAATTGGATATCATGGTTATTTTCATATGCTTTCTCCTTATGCCTAACCAGTTTCCCTTTTTTAATTTAAACAGGCATCCTTATCTGATTCTTCTTTTGAGGAAATCTTTTGATAAATTTCCAGTAATCTCTTGAAATTTTCATCCCCGTCATGCGTCTTTTTTGCCCTTTTTCTGGCATTTTTTGTAATCGTCATCAGGGTATCATAAGATTCCCATGTCTGAATGATAGCTTCTGCCAATGCTTTTGTATTTCCCTTTTCAAATAAAATCCCTTCTTTTTCATGCTCCAGCATACTGGGAATCCCTCCCGTATAGGGTGCCACAACCGGTACTCCCAAAAGCATGGCCTCCCCTACAGAATTGGGGGAATTTTCCAGAGAAGAAGCACAGACAAAGGTGTTGCACATAAGATATTGTTCTTTCATTTCCTTTGCAGACAGCTTCCCTAAAAAGAAAATTTTATTCTCCATTTCTGATTTTTTAATACATTTTCGCAAATAATTACCATAAGCCGATATCTTTAGCTTATCCTTCATGGTCTGATAATTCACCAGACTATTTCCGGCTACCGCTACGGTTACATCCGGATATTTATCCTTCACAATCTCCAGTGCCTGTAAAAGATAATGAAATCCTTTCAGGGGATAATCTGCCTGGCTGAAAAAAATACGATGCTTCTTACATTTTCCGTAACTCCAGCTTCCCTCATAAAATTCCTGCCGCAGGGTTTCATTCATGAAAAAATATCTGACCGCAGGGTTCATATTCTTTGCCGTCATTTTATCAAAAGCTGTCCGCCCGGTTACATTCTGGCAAAGCTTTAATACTTCCTGTTCCCTTTTCCCCCGAAGAAAAAACTTTTCCTGCTGTTGTAACAGACTGTCTTTTTTCAGCCAGTCCCGGAAAGTCACTTTTGTCTGTACACTCTTTGGTAAATCTGCCATATATTCTTTTGCACATTCACTTATCACGCCCTGCAAACCTACCAAAACGGCCGCAGGATGATTCATGGCTTTTGCCGCCGCCAGCGAATGACCGTATTCCGTTCCGAAGATATGAAGCACATCGGGTGTGAAATCCTGTATGATTTCTGCCATTCTGGTTTCCAATATGCTTCCACCATATTTTTCAGGATTTATGGTGTCTTCCACAAATCCATAACATGTGATATTTTTTAGTTTTTCTATGGATATTATCTTTTTTTCTTCTTCTTTTTTTTCCAATACAGGGTAGCAGACTGCCAGTTCTATCTCCGTCTTTTCTTTTGCAAGCCGCATAAGAATCCCGGAAATCCAGCCTTCTTTTACACTGCATTCCTTTCCAAGATACTCTCCTATCACCGGCGGCATAATATTACAAACCCAAAGAACCTTCATTTTTCCACCTTTCAAAAAATCTATTTTTTATCAGCTGTCTGGATTATCCAATCTATTTGTTTCATTCCAAGCCTTCCACTCGATTCTTTATCTTACGCTCTTTCATTTTTCGAAATATAATCCTCATTTAACTTTTTCTTTCAGTTCTTTTTTAAAAGAATATATATCCTTTTCTTTATCCGGTTATACCCATCTGACAAGACAGGATTTTCGGCAATCCACGTTCTGACCGGAGCCAGGGAAAGAACCATAATCAGACGGTACTTTATGACTTTTCCCTCTCCCAGATACTTTTTCGTAATCTCTTTATGCTCTTTTGTGGACCTTCGTTTATTTTCTTTTGTCTCTGAAAATCCGCCGCCTTCGTAAGAAACGACCACAACAGGCATGGAGATTCCCCTTGCTTTCTCTCCATAGATGCTATATAAAAAGTGCTCATAATCTGCTCTTACTTTATACTCTGTAAGATACCCTCTTTTTTCAAATAATCTTGCATCATAAAAGCAGACCTGATGACAGGGTACATTTCGATAACAGGTGAAATCATTTATTTTCGGAGCAGAGTACACTACCGTTTTCTGCTTTTCATTATACTGATTTCCATAGAAAATACAGGGAACATCCTTTCCGGCTTCATCCATGGATGACTCCTGGGAAATGCCTTCTCTTCTTTTCTTTTTTTCTTCCAGAATCCATTTTGCAGTTTCTTCCAAAACTGTCTCACAATAGAAATAATCTCCGCAGTTTAAGAACTGCACATAGCTTCCGTTTACATGGGAAAGAGCCTGATTCATGGCATCATAAATCCCTGTATCTTTTTTTTGTATCAGCTTTATGTTATTTTCCTTCATCAGACAGCCATTTTGCCGCAAGGCTTCTATACTTCCGTCTTTCGACTCCCCATCTTTTAAAATAATCTCATAGCCATGATAAGTCTGTTTTAAAATACTGTCTAATGTTTTCTCTAATTTTGTGCCCGCATTTAAGGACACCACGATAATACTAAAAAATGGTTTCTGCATTTAAAAATTCCTTTTCATAAAATAACCATGATTTATAAGGCAACACTCTTACTCCGGGCTGATTCGCACTTTTTAGGAAAAGAAGAAAATAAATAACACATGAAATTATCACAATTTTTTTTAAATTTTTTCTCTTTTTTTCTTCTTTTATACTATCCAGAATAGCCGGTATAAAAAGAATATGGGAGGTCATAAGATAATAACCGATTCTTCCCACCAGGGGCAGGAATGAACCGCATAAATAAAGTAAAATTGCCAGAAAATTAAGCTTAAAATAAAACCGGCATTCTTTTTGTTTTTCCCAGTCTTTATAACATACCAGTGCCAGCATTAACACCAGCAGGCACCGGAAGATACTCATCATATTTCCCGACAATCCGGTTTCTGTTTCCAGATAAATGGTATTTTTATATGACGGATACAGCTTCAGGGCAATTTCCATAATAAAGTCCTGCAAAAGAAAAGCTCCTGCTGCCCCTATTGTCAGAATACCC
>CAZDAT010000095.1:0-7895 GCA_964503695.1 uncultured Lachnospiraceae bacterium | reverse complement strand
GAAGAGGGTCTGCAGGATACTGCCAATAAAATGATTCATATCGGCAAACCCATTGAAATTGATGAAATGAAATTCTTTAAACAGTTAAAGGAATTAAAAGAAGAATCCAAAAATGAAAGTGCGGATATCCGTCATCTGATTAAGGAAATTGTTCCCACATATCAGTTAAAAGAAGATGAAAAGAACAAAAAATAATGTTATAATATAAAAAGATAGGAGTTTTTTATGAACTCCTACTTTGTGTATCTGGAAACAGAGCAAAGGGAGGAAAATAACAATATGGAAAAGAAAAGAATCTATCTTTCATGCCCTACCATGCATGGTGAAGAACAAAAATATGTCAAAGAAGCATTTGACACCAACTGGGTAGCACCCCTTGGTCCAAACGTCAATGCCTTTGAAGAAAGTGTTGCCGCATATACAGGCAGCCATGCCGCGGCGGCTTTAAGCTCAGGAACAGCGGCCATTCATCTGGCATTAAAGCTTCTTGATGTGAAAGAGGGAGATATTGTATTTGTATCAGACCTGACATTTTCAGCAACCTGCAATCCCATTTGTTATGAAAAGGCTATCCCGGTATTTATTGACAGTGAACCGGATACCTGGAACATGGACCCGGAGGCATTGAAAAAAGCCTTTGAAAAATACCCGTACCCTAAAGCGGTCATCGGAGTGCACTTGTATGGTGTTCCTGCAAAATTAGATGAGATTATGGCAATTTGCGAGGCACATAATGTACCTTTTATTGAAGATGCGGCAGAATCCTTAAGCACTACTTATAAAGGAAAACAGACCGGAACTTTTGGAAAATTTGGAATTTATTCTTTTAACGGAAATAAGATTATTACCACTTCCGGCGGCGGAATGTTAGTGTCTGAGGATGAAGAGGCTGTTGCAAGAGCCAGATTTTTGTCTACCCAGGCAAGGGATAAGGCAAGACATTACCAGCATTCCACTATCGGCTATAATTATCGTATGTCCAATGTGGTGGCAGGAATCGGCAGGGGTCAGATGTACCATCTGGAAGAACATAAGGCAATCAAGAAAAAGATTTATGAGGAATATAAAGCCGCCTTTGCAGATATAGAGGAAATTACCATGAATCCCATGAACCCTGACGGGGATTCCAACTGCTGGCTGTCCTGCATTACCTTAAAGGAAGGATGCGGGGTAACGCCAAACCAGATTATGGATGCCCTGGAAGCGGAAAACATAGAGTCCAGACCTATCTGGAAACCCATGCACTTACAGCCGGTATTTGCAGATTGTGATTTTATCTCTGTGGCGGATTCTTCTGTCAGTGTAGGAGAAGACATTTTTAACAGGGGACTTTGTCTTCCCAGTGATATTAAAAACACACCGGAGGATATGGGGCATATTATAAGTATTGTGCGGAAGTTCTTTTAAAGAAAGTGGGAGCTGCGGGGGCTTTTGCAAAAATGAATTTATAAGAGAGAATAGAGAGAAGAGTATGTATCAGAGGTATATAAAGCGATTGCTGGATATCATATTGTCGGGGGTGGCACTTATTGTATTGTCACCGGTGCTTTTGATAGTGGCATTTTTGGTACGGATAAAATTGGGTAGTCCGGTTATTTTTCATCAAAAACGGCCGGGAAAGAATGAGAAGATTTTTACCCTTTGCAAATTCCGTACCATGACGGATGCAAAGGACAGTGAGGGAAATTTACTGCCGGATTCTGCAAGGCTTACAAAATTTGGAAAATTGCTTCGGGCAATGAGTCTGGATGAATTACCGGAATTATGGAATATTTTGAAAGGGGATATGAGTATCATTGGACCAAGACCCCTGCTGGTAAGCTATCTGCCCTATTACAGTGAAAGGGAAAAGTTGCGGCACAGTGTAAGACCGGGACTGACGGGGCTTGCACAGGTAAGCGGCAGGAATTTCATTGACTGGGATAAGAGACTGGAAAAAGATGTGGAGTATGTGGAAAATCTGACCTTTATGATGGATATGAAAGTATTGGCTTTGACGGTGAAAACAGTGCTGGGACTGGGAAAAGAAGTTGCAGAAGATACCAATGCCGTTGAAGGAAATTTTGCCCAGATAAGACAAAAAAGGCTGGAAGAGACAGGGAGACTGGAGTAAGTATGAATCTTTTAATTTTAAGTGCAGGAACCAGAAATAAAGTAGTACAGTATTTTAAGAAAGAATGCGGTGAAAATGACAGGATTATAGCAACGGACTGCAGTAATCTGGCACCAGCGGTATATGATGCAGATAAATTTTATCTGGTGCCCCGGATTACCCATCCTGACTATTTAAATATAATATTAGAGATATGCAAAAAAGAAAATATTACCGGAGCCTTGTCTTTGATCGATCCGGAACTGAGTCTTTTGGCAAAGCATAAAGAGGACTTTGCGGCAGTGGGAACGACCGTAATCGTGCCGGATTATGATTTGGTGGAAATCTGCTTTGACAAATATCAAATGTATCTGAAATTATGTGAGCTGGGGATTCCTACCGGAAAATGCTATGTGGATAAGGAAAAGTTCTATCAGGAAAAGAAAGAAGGAAAAATAGCCTATCCCGTATTTGTAAAACCTGTCTGCGGCAGTGCCAGCATACATATCAATAAGGTGACATCGGATGAAGAGCTGGAAGTTTTGTTCGGTTTATATGATGACCTTATGATTCAGGAATTCATGAACGGAACAGAATATGGGGCTGATGTTTATATTGATATGATTACCGGAAAAGTAAGCACCATATTTGTCAAGAAGAAAATTAAGATGCGGGCAGGGGAAACGGATAAAGCCGTATCTGTAAAAGATGAAAAATTATATTCCCTCATAACGCACTTTGTTGAAGAATGCGGATTCAAGGGGATTATTGATATTGATATTTTTAAAATTGAAGGAACGTATTATATTTCTGAAGTAAATCCGCGTTTTGGCGGTGGCTATCCCCATGCCTATGAAAGCGGCGTGAATGTACCTGCCCTGATTATGAAGAATCTGAGGGGAGAAGAAACCACAAATACTGTGGGGCAGTATAAAGAAGGTATCTGCATGATGAAATATAATGAAGTCTGCATTAAGGAAATCAAGGAAGCAGAGATTGTGGAATAAAAACGCAGGGATTTAAAATGGAAAAAAATGTGAAAAAAGTATTGATACTTGCCAATTCGTCTGGCGGTTTGTATGATTTCAGAAACGAACTGGTTCTGGAATTATTAAAAACAAGTAAAGTGTATGTCAGCGTGCCGGATGAAACAGCAGTAGAAAAACTAAAAAATGAGGGCTGTGAAGTCCTGCATACGGATATCAACCGCCGGGGAATGAATCCCATACAGGATTTAAAGCTTTATAAGAGCTATGGGAAGCTTTTAAAGGAGATAAAACCGGATGTGGTGCTGACGTATACCATAAAACCGAATATTTACGGTGGTTTTGCCTGCCGGATGAATAAGACTGCCTATATTGTAAATGTGACAGGTCTTGGAACTACCTTTGAGCGGGGCGGAATGTTGCAAAAAATGGTGGTTTTCATGTACCGCATAGCGTTAAAAAATGCCCGGTGTATTTTCTTTCAAAATGATACCAATCAGAGGATTTTTGAAGAAAATGGAATTTATGGAAGAAAAACAAAGAGAGTCAATGGCTCCGGTGTAAATTTGGAAAAGTTCCAGGAAGAAGCTTATCCCGGACATCAGAAACCAAAGTTTTTATTTGTGGGCCGGCTGATGAAAGAAAAAGGGATTGAGGAATTTCTTTCTTGTGCCAAACGGTATGCAGAAAGGGCAGAATTTGATATAATAGGTTATTGTGAAGAAGCTTATGAAGAGGAAGTAAAGAGGCTGCAGCAGGAGGGAATTTTACAATTTCATGGTTTTCAAAGTGATGTGAAAGCTTTTTATAAAGAAGCCGATGCGGTAGTCATTGCTTCTTATCATGAAGGAATGTCCAATGTGTTATTGGAGGCAGCAGCCACAGGCAGACCTGTGCTGGCAACGAAGATACCGGGCTGTAAGGAAGCGGTAGAAGATAATGAGACAGGTCTTTTGTTTGCACCAAGAAGTGCAGATGCACTGGAAAATAATATCGAATACTTTCTGTCTATGTCCATAGAGGAAAGAGAAGCTATGGGACAGGCTGCCAGAAGAAAAATGGAAAGAGAATTTGACAGGAAGAATGTGGTTTCCTCCTACATGGAAGAAATTGAAAACCTGTCAGAGTCAGAATGATAATAAAAAAACATAAAAAGGGAGAAAAAATATGAGTTTATATGAAAAGATTGTAGCAGGGGAAGAAAAAATCTCTTTGGTTGGTCTGGGTTATGTAGGCATGCCTATTGCGGTTGCTTTTGCAAAGAAAGTTAAGGTAGTAGGTTTTGATTTAAATGAAGCTAAGATTAAGTTATATAAATCCGGCATCGACCCCACAAGAGAGGTAGGGGATGATGCGATTAAAGAGACAACGGTAGAGTTCAGTGCTGACCCGAAAAGTTTAAGAGAAGCCAAATTCCATATTGTGGCAGTACCTACTCCGGTAAATGATGACCATACACCGGATTTAACACCGGTAGAGGGAGCCAGCAGACTGTTGGGACAGAATCTGACCAAAGGCTCCATTGTAGTATTTGAATCCACCGTTTATCCGGGAGTAACGGAGGATATCTGTGTGCCCATTCTGGAAAAGGAATCCGGTTTAAAATGCGGAACAGATTTTAAGATTGGTTATTCTCCGGAAAGAATCAATCCGGGAGACAAGGTTCACCGACTGGAGACCATTACCAAGATTGTATCCGGTATGGATGAAGAGACTCTGGAAGAAGTGGCAAAGGTCTATGAGCTGGTGGTGGAAGCCGGAGTACATCGGGCAGAATCCATTAAAGTGGCAGAAGCGGCAAAGGTCATTGAAAACAGTCAGCGTGACATTAATATTGCATTCATGAATGAGTTATCCATTATTTTCAATAAAATGGGAATTGATACAAAAGCAGTTCTGGAAGCTGCCGGAACCAAATGGAATTTTTTAAAATTCTTCCCGGGACTGGTAGGCGGACACTGTATCGGTGTGGATCCTTATTATCTGACTTATAAGGCAGAACAGTTAGGATATCATTCCCAGATTATTTTATCCGGTCGCCGTATCAATGATGACATGGGAAAATATGTGGCAGAAAGTGTTGTAAAAAATATGATTAAGGCAAACCTTCCCGTAAAGGATGCCAGAGTTGCCATTTTAGGATTTACCTTTAAGGAAAACTGTCCCGATACCAGAAATACCAAGATTATTGATATCTATAAAGAGCTTGGGGAATATGGAATTACACCGGTGGTAGTAGATGAGACGGCAGATGCAGATGAGGCAAAGCGGCTGTACGACATTACCTTTGGTACCATGAAGGATATGAAGGACATGGATGCTGTCATCATTGCAGTAGCCCATGAGGAGTTTTTAAAGCTGACCAAAGAAGAGATTCTCGGTTTCTTTAATCCTGGGAATGATGTAAAGGTACTGGCAGATATTAAGGGATTGCTGAACAGAAAGGAATATGAAAAAGAAGTTTCTTACTGGAGACTGTAAGGAAGAAAACTGCTTAAAAGTTATAAGATTATGATTGAATGGGTTTATTATGAGAGGAAAAGGATATGGGATATCAAAATTTAGTTTTTCCAAAAAACAGTTTATTTTTGGTAACAGGTGGTGCAGGATTTATCGGCTCCAATCTTTGTGAAGCCATTACGGACATGGGATATCAGGTGCGTTGTCTGGACAACCTGTCTACGGGAAAAATAGAAAATGTAAATCGTTTGAAGGACAGAGAAAATTATACTTTTATTGAGGGTGATATCCGGGATTTAGATACCTGTATGAAAGCCTGTGAAGGGGTAGATTTTGTGTTAAATCAGGCGGCATGGGGAAGTGTTCCAAGAAGCATTGAAATGCCCCTGTTTTATGAAGAAGTAAATATCAGGGGAACCTTAAATATGATGGAGGCGGCAAGACAACAGGGAGTAAAGAAATTTGTCTATGCATCCAGCTCTTCAGTTTATGGTGACCATCCTGTACTGCCGAAGGTGGAAGGACAGGAGGGAAATCTGTTGTCTCCGTATGCCCTTACCAAACGTGTGGATGAAGAATATGGAAAATTGTATACCAAGTTATACGGACTGGATACTTACGGAATGCGTTATTTTAACGTATTTGGAAGGCATCAGGATCCGGATGGAGTGTATGCTGCCGTAATTCCCAAATTTATCAAAATGCTTCTTAATGATGAAGTTCCTACCATCAATGGAGACGGAAAGCAGTCCAGGGATTTTACTTATATTGATAACGTAATTGAAGCCAATTTAAAAGCATGTCTGGCACCTTCAGAGGCAGCAGGACAGGCGTTTAACATTGCTTTTGGCGGAAGAGAATATCTGATTGACATTTATTACACGCTTTGCGAAGCATTAGGCAAAAAGATAGAACCCAATTTTGGTCCTGACAGAAAGGGAGACATTAAGCATTCCAACGCAGACATCAGTAAAGCAAGGAAGCTGTTAGGTTATGACCCGGATTATGATTTTGCAAAGGGAATTGCACTGGCTATTGACTGGTATAAAGAAAATTTAAGTAAATAAGAAAAAGTCTTGGCCCGGGGTGTGTAAAGGAAAGTAAAAAGTATGAAAAGAGTGCTTCATATCGTAGGAGCCATGGCTCCTGGCGGTTTTGAAAATTTTATCATGAATGTATACCGGGGAATGGACCGTAATCAGGTGCAGTTTGATTTTATTGTGCATAAAAAAAAAGAAAATGCCTATGATGAGGAAATTGAAAATTTAGGCGGCAAGCTTTATTATGTGACAAGAAAAAGTAAAAATCCCATAAAAAATTTCTTCGAAATCAGACGCATTGTAAAAGAAAATCAATATAAGATTGTCTGCCGCCATTCAGACAGTGCGTTTACGGTAGTGGATTTACTGGCGGCAAAACTTGGCGGAGCTTCTAAGAGGGTGATGCATTCCCATTCCACAACTACAGGACATATAGGAATACACAGATTTTTTAGGACATGGATGTCCATTGTACCGACCCATAGATTTGCCTGCTCAAAGGCAGCAGGAGAGTGGATGTTTGGAAAAAGGGATTTTACCTTTGTGCCAAATGCCATAGATACTTCCCGTTTTTTATATTCTGAAAAGGTCAGAAACAGCCTGCGGAAAGAATGGCAGGTGGAAGAAAAAAACGTATATGGACATGTAGGAAACTTCGTATATGCCAAGAACCATATGTTTCTTCTGGAAGTGTTTAAAAAGATTGCAGATGAAGATAAAAATGCAGTTCTTTTTCTCATAGGAGAAGGAGAACTTAGGGAAAAAATAGAAAAAAAGATACAGGAGTTAAACCTGCAGACCATAGTAATCTTAACCGGAAGAAGAAAAAACGTTGCAGATTTTTTACAGATGTTTGATTTGTTTTTGTTTCCGTCTGTGTATGAAGGTCTCCCGGTGTCACTTGTGGAAACCCAGTGCAGCGGACTTTTCTGTCTGATATCTGACAGTATTACGGATGAAATACTGCTGACGGACTGTATTGTAAGGAAAAGTTTACAGGATTCTGCCATGGATTGGGCAAAAACAGCCATAGAGATGCTGGAAAATTCAAAAAAGAAAGAAAGAACATCCAGACAGGAAGAAATCATAAAAGCCGGATATGGAATTGAAAATCTGGTGAAGTTTTACGAGGATATATAAAAATAAATATAGACCGACATGAGTTGTAAAATGTGAAGAAATGTGTTAAAATACAAAACATGGAACAATCGTGTTACAGGGTGGCTTGGCCTTCATTTTATTTTACATAGAATGGGGGTGATGCTGATGAACAAAGAACCATTTGATTTTAAAGATTTAATGGCATTTGGAATGTTC
>CAZDAT010000094.1:0-7918 GCA_964503695.1 uncultured Lachnospiraceae bacterium | reverse complement strand
AGAAGTAACATTTCCTTCAAGACAGCAGTATCAGTTTCTGACATAATACGTTCGTGTATATCCGGTGGAAGTTCCCCAAAACTTTTGAGTATTTCTAATATGGCAAGTTTTTTACCATGTTCAATGCCATCATGCTTGCCTTTTTCAATGCCACGCTCGATTCCAATCGCAATGCCATCATCCACTCCATTCTGGTATTCGGCTTCCCGAAACATTTTCCATTCTTTTTCTGCATCAAATTCAAATATACTCACGGCAATTGCCTCCGCCCGGTTTTTTATTAAAAAGTCTTTCAGAATGCCCTCATTAATGCATTCCGTGACCGCTTTTTCCACAGCTTCTTTTAAAGGAAGTTTGTGTTTGTCTGTGTATTTTCTGATTCGTTCTATGTAGAGCATGTATTCCTTTAATTTTAATGTCTGACAACTGTTTTGACACTAAAATATCACATTTGTTTTGTAAAAGCAATAAATATCTTAAAAAAGATGAAAATAAAATGAAACAATGATAAAAGGAATTTATATAATTTAATTCAACAGATACTCTAACAAAACATTGACCGTACCAAGCATACCGTCTAAATGGGTTCTTTCCATACCATGGCTGCAATAAACCGCCATGCCGAATGCCGCTGCACGAAGATTGTTTCCGGCACGCATGGCTGCGTTGCCGTCGGTGCTGTAACGATAGAAGACATCAACGGCATATTTTGTATCTGTAGCTTTGGCACATTCTATTAGACGGTTGGTCAGCAGATAATCATAAGGAGCAGCATTGTCTTTGGCACAGATGCTGACTGTATGCTCGTTTCCCTCCAAATCAGGACCGATAAGTCCGATGTCGACTGCCAGGTATTCAGAAATACCCTCCGGGATGTAGGTTCCGCCTAAACCGATTTCTTCATGATAAGGAATGGCAAAGGTTACGTTACAGGCTGGCTGTAAATGATGGTCTTTCAGATATTTTAACGCGGCAAAGCAACAGGCAACGGCACCCTTGTCATCAATGAAGCGGGATTTTAAATAACCGTTTTCACTAAGCTGCATTCTTGGTTCCACAGAGACATAATCACCGTTTGAAATGCCAAGTGCCTGAACCTCTTCTTTGGAAGAAATATTTTCATCCAGTAAAATCATCATGTTTTTTTCGTTTCTCTCAAGAGTCCTTGCATCTTCAAATACGTGAACGGAATGGGACTGGCAGGCAAGAAGACCGCTGTATTTTCTGCCGTCTCTGGTATGCACATATACGGTTTCGCCCTCTAAATTATTAAAATTACATCCTCCCAGCTGGCGGACACGAAGCTTACCGTCTTTTTCGATTTTATAAACCATCATTCCCAAAGTATCGGCATGAGCCCCTACCATAATTGTTTTTCCGGGATTTTGGCCGGGGATGGTAATGTAGGTGGTGGAACGGTTGTCGTGGGTAACGGACAGACCTAAATCGGCTGCCATCTCTTCCAGTACAGGGTTTAATTCCACAAAATACCCTACCGGGCTTGGTACGTTGATGATTTTTTCAAAAGAATCAATTAAATATTGTCTGTCAATTTCGTATTTCATTTTTGGTATCCTTTCTTATTTTTTTCAAGAATCTTCCATAAAAATGCCGGATTATCATTGATAACAAGGCGGTTTGGAAAATCGCATTCTTTTAATAGAGGGAAAATATATTGCATATTTCCCACATTTTTGCATCCATGGCTGTCGCTGGACAAAAGAACGGGTAAATCCAGTGTACGGCAGATTTTAAGAATCCTGCGGCAGTTTTCCACTCCACCCTTGCGATAAGCCTCCGGCATCAGGGAACCGTTATTGATTTCCGGGTAAATTCCTTTTTCCTTAGCGGTTTTTAACAGGCGTTCAAAATCCACCGGAAAACGGGCATCGTCAATGTGACCTAAGAAGGTGACCCCGGGATGGTTCATGGCATGAATATAGGCATCTGTCAAATCAGAATGTTCGTAAGGAGTCCATGTGGGCGGATGAATGCTGATAATGGCATAATCCAGACCGGCAATGATTTCATCTTCCAAATCTACCGTTCCTCTCATATCCATGATATTTAATTCCACACCATATAAAAGGCGGATATGAAAACGATGCTTTTCTGCCAGTTTTAAACTGCGAAAATAAGAAGCTTTTACCGAACCTGCGGTGGCAGGGCCGTGTTCGGAGATTCCTAAAAGCTGCATACCACGTGCGGAAGCCGTCTTTGCCATATCGGTAATGGTATCTGTGGAACCATGTCCGCTGCTGATGGAGTGGGTGTGTAAATCTATGGACTTAAAAAAAGCAGGATTCGCATTTTCTATACAAGCTGTGTCTGTCATAAATAAGAGGCTCCTTTTGTTATAGTTATGAAATAATAGTTTATTCCTTATATGATTATGGTACAAATGTTCCCGGGGACTGGTTTGTTATAAACGTTCCTGTTCCGTAATCATTATAAACTATAAATGTGGATTTTCCAACAGCTATTTTAGGAAAAACAAAGGCATTCCAACAAAAAACAACAGAAAAAATACCAAAAACCACAGAAAACGCAAAAAAAAGAAAAAAAGGAAAGGGAAAAGAAAATAAAAAATGTTGTTTTGTGTTGACTTGAAATTAGAAACATAATATAATCTAGTTATCGAAATGGTTATCACTGTCTTTTCGATGGGCAAAGTGAGGTAAAAACATGGAAAATAAGCAAAGAATCATACAGGAGCTGGTTCCGGGCAAACAGATTACCCTGGCACACATCATTGCCAATCCGGACCCGGTTTTGTATGGCAAACTGGGACTGGACCCGAAGGTGGAATATTCCAAATCTGCCATCGGAGTGCTGACCGTAAGTCCGGCTGAGACAGCCATTATCATGGCGGATATCGGAATCAAGTCCGCCGGGGTTGAACTGGGATTTGTAGACCGTTTTTCCGGTTCTGTGATTGTAACAGGTACGGTATCAGAGGTAGAAGCATCCATACAGGCAATTCTGCAGTATGTGAGAGATACTCTGGGGTATGCAGTGACCCCCATTACAAGAACATAGGGAATGGAAAATGCCATGAAAAAGATTATTTTAATGGGCCGCAGTGAAGCGGGAAAGACAACCCTGACGCAGGCACTTAAGGGGGAAAAGATTACATATAAGAAAACCCAGTACATTAATCACTATGACGTGATTATTGATACTCCCGGAGAATATCTCCAGACGGGAAAGCTTGGCAGGGCACTGGCACTGTATTCCTATGAAGCGGATGTAGTTGGTCTTTTGGCTTCCAGTACGGAACCGTTTTCCCTTTATCCTCCCAACATTACCTGTATGGTAAACCGGGACGTGATAGGAATTGTCACGAAGATTGATAAAGAAGACGGGAATGTCTCACTGGCAGCCGGATGGCTGAAAAATGCAGGCTGTAAACAGATTTTTTATGTAAATTCCAAAACCGGGGAAGGAGTAGCCAAGATACTGGAATACTTGAGGGAACCGGGGGATATTATGCCCTGGGAAGAAAACAGTAACTGTTAACAGACATTTATTTAAGAAGAGGGAATGCTTCTTAAAATAAATAAAAATAACAATTAACAAAAAGGAGAACAAAAATGGCACTGAACGAATACGAAATCAAAAAAATGATGTGTGACGTAGGAAAAAGAATCTATGACCGCAACATGGTAGCGGCAAATGACGGTAACATTTCCGTAAAACTGAATGATAATGAATTTTTATGTACACCAACAGGTGTTTCCAAAGGATTCATGACACCGGATTACATTTGTAAAGTAGATGCTAACGGAAATGTACTTCAGGCAAACAAAGGGTTCAAACCATCTTCTGAAATCAAAATGCATATGAGAGTCTATGCGAAAAGACCTGATGTGGGAGCTGTAGTTCATGCACATCCTACTTTTGCAACCAGCTTTGCAATCGCAGGTATTCCCCTGACACAGCCAATCATGCCGGAAGCAGTCATCGCATTGGGATGTGTTCCGATTGCTCCTTATGGAACACCATCTACCATGGAAATTCCGGACAGACTGGAACCGTACTTAGAATATTTTGATGCAGTATTACTGGAAAGCCATGGTGCCCTGACATGGTCTACAGACCTTATGGCTGCTTACATGAAAATGGAATCCGTGGAATTCTATGCAGAACTGTTATACAAAGCAAAACAGCTTGGCGGACCGAAAGAATTTGATAAAGAACAGATTGAAAAATTATATGAAATCAGAAGAAAAATGGGTCTTCCGGGACGTCATCCGGCAAACCTGTGCTTAAATAAAGGAAAAGCAAACTGCCATAACTGCGGCGGCAACTGCAATCATGGCGGTGGAGAATGCAAAGACGACAACGAAAAATTAGTTGCTGAAATTACACAGAAAATTTTAATGCAGTTAGGCAAATAAAGACATGAAAAACACAAAACTGGAAACAAAAATCAGCAAAATGGCAGAAGGCGCCATCTTAAAAGAGATGATGACCTTGGAGGTGGCAGTAGGGCTGATAGAGGCTGTAGAGAAAAAGGCAGAAGAAATGGGACTTGCAGTTGTCGTGGCGGTTTCCAACGCGGCAGGCAGACCCATAGCCGTTCACTGTATGGACGGGGCTTATTATGGAAGCTTTGACGTGGCAATCAACAAAACTTTCACAAGTACAGCATTCCAGATGTCCACAACGAAACTGGCAGATATGTGCCGTTCCGGGGAATCACTGTATGGATTACAGTTTTCCAATGACGGAAAAGTAATGATATTAGGCGGAGGCGAGCCCTTAATGATTGGTGACACCATGGTTGGCGGTCTGGGGGTTTCGGGCGGAAGTGCCAAAGAGGATTCTGATCTGGCAGCTTTCGGAGCAGCCGCACTGAAGGAGGTAATAAAATGTCTGTAGATGAACGCATGGTACATGACATTGTACAAAAAGTCATGGCCAATATGCAGATTTCCGGTGAAGTGTCCGGAATGCATGGTGTATTTAAAGACATGAACGAAGCAATCAATGCTTCCATTGAAGCACAGAAAAAAGTTCGTGTCATGACTCTGGACCAGAGAGAACAGATTATTTCTATCATTCGAAGAAAAGTTCGTGAGAATGCAGAAATCTTAGCAAATATGGGTGTGAATGAAACAGGAATGGGAAATGTGGGAGATAAAATCTTAAAACATCACTTGACCGCAGACAAGACACCCGGTACGGAAGATATTAAGACAACGGCATGGTCCGGGGACAGGGGTCTTACCCTGGTAGAAATGGGACCGTTTGGTGTTATCGGTGCGATTACACCGGCAACCAACCCGTCAGAAACCGTAATCTGTAACAGTATCGGTATGCTGGCAGGTGGAAATACGGTAGTATTCAACCCTCATCCCAATGCCAAGAAAACAACGATTTATACCATTAACATGATTAACGAAGCTTCCCTGGAGGCAGGAGGCCCGGATAACATCGCAGTAACGGTAGAGGTTCCTACCATGGATACCAGTGCCATTATGATGAAGCATCCGGCAATCCACTTACTGGTAGCAACCGGAGGACCGGGGGTGGTTACCGCAGTGCTTTCTTCCGGTAAGAGAGCTATTGGAGCCGGAGCAGGAAATCCGCCGGTACTGGTTGATGAAACCGCAGATGTAAGAAAAGCGGCAAGAGACATTGTAAACGGATGTACCTTTGATAACAACCTTCCCTGTATTGCGGAAAAAGAAATCGTTGCAGTTGACAGTATTGCAGATGAACTGATGAATTATATGATTTCTGAAAACGGCTGTTATCTGGCAAGCAAAGAGATTCAGGATAAATTAGTAAATACCGTGCTGACTCCCAAGGGAGCATTAAACAGAAAATGCGTGGGAAGAAGTGCACAGGCACTTCTGGCAATGGTTGGAGTAAATGTAGGACCGGAAATCCGTTGTATCGTATTTGAAGGTGAAAAAGAACATCCGCTGATTGCAGAAGAACTGATGATGCCGATTCTTGGTATGGTTCGCGTGAAAACCTTTGAAGAAGGTGTGGATGCAGCCGTATGGCTGGAGCATGGCAACCGTCATTCCGCCCATATTCATTCCAAGAATGTTGACCATATCACAGCTTATGCAAAAGCCCTGGATACGGCAATCTTAGTAAAGAACGGACCAAGCTATGCAGCATTGGGATTTGGTGGGGAAGGCTATTGCACCTTTACCATTGCATCCAGAACAGGCGAAGGCTTAACCGCAGCTCACAGCTTCACAAAGAGCAGACGCTGTACAATGTCTGACAGCCTTTGTATCAGATAATAAAAGGAGAAAGAAACATGGCAGTAAAAGAACAGGATGTGGAATTAATCGTTAGACAAATCCTGAACCAGATGGGAAATGGGGCAGTACCTGCTCCGAGTACGGCAAAAACATCCGGTAATGGAATCCCTTCTACAGCTCATGTAGCAATGCTTACAGAACTGGGTAAATTTGAAATCAAAGAATTTCCTATGCCGGAAGTCGGCGATGATGATATCTTAGTAAAAGTAGAAGGATGCGGCGTTTGTGGTACAGACGCACATGAATTTAAAAATGACCCCTTCGGTCTGATTCCGGTAGCTTTAGGACATGAAGGAACCGGAGAAATCGTAAAAATGGGTAAAAATGTGAAAAAGGATTCCGCAGGTAAAGAATTAAAGCTTGGTGACAAGGTTGTTACCTGTATGATTTTTAAAGATAATCCGGATATCACAATGTATGACCTGAACAAACAGAATGTGGGCGGAGCTGATGTATATGGTCTGCTTCCGGATGATGATATTCATTTAAATGGATGGTTTGCAGATTATATTTTGGTAAGAGGCGGCTCTACCGTATTTAACGTAAGCGATCTGGATCTGGATTCCAGAATTTTAATTGAGCCTTGTGCGGTTTTAATTCACGCAGTAGAAAGAGCCAAAACCACAGGTATCTTAAGATTCAACAGCCGTGTGGCTGTACAGGGATGCGGTCCCATCGGACTTATCTGTATCGCAGTTCTTCGTACCATGGGTATTGAGAACATCACAGCGGTAGACGGAAACCAGGCAAGACTTGATTTTGCAAAACGTATGGGTGCCAATAAGACAGTGAACTTTATGGAACACAAAGGCATTGAGGCACTGACAAAAGCAGTGGAAGATTCCTTTGACGGACATCCGGCAGATTTTGCATTCCAGTGTACGGGAAATCCGAAAGCCCATGCGAATATTTACAAATTCGTTCGTAACGGCGGCGGACTTTGTGAATTAGGCTTCTTCATCAATGGCGGTGATGCAGTAATCAATCCGCACTTTGATTTATGCTCCAAGGAAATCACACTGGTAGGTTCCTGGGTATATACCTTAAGGGATTATGCCACAACCTTTGATTTCTTAAAGAGGGCAAAAGGAATCGGTCTCCCCATGGCAGACCTGATTACGGACAGATATCCATTAGAAGAGATTAACGAAGCATTGAAGAAGAATCTGGAAATGACAGGTCTTAAGATTGCAGTTGTCAATAAATAAGATAACGGGGAAAGGGATACACAATGGAAAATCTGACAAAGGGTGACAAGCAGGAAGCGGTAGGTTTGTTGGAAGTGTTTGGACTTGTATGTGCTTTCCTTGCAGCAGATGCCGGATGTAAAGCGGCAAATGTGCATCTGGAAGTGTTCGATAAGAATAAGCCGGCAAATGCAGATGCTTTACCAGTACCACTTTTGGTTACGGTCAAATTCAGAGGCAGTGTTGCAGACGTTGAGGAAGCCATGAGAGCGGCAGAGGCTGTTGCGGCAGCACATACAGGAATTGTATCCAAGTACATTATTCCAAGACCTACGGCTGATACGGAAAAAATGTTGAAAATCAGCGCACTTGATAAAAACTAAAATAAAAGCAAGCTATTTAAGGAGGATATAAAATGGCACAGGAAGCATTAGGAATGGTAGA
>CAZDAT010000093.1:0-7964 GCA_964503695.1 uncultured Lachnospiraceae bacterium | reverse complement strand
TATTTAAAATCCTTAGTAGTAAGCCTACCTCATTTTACTACCAATTTTACTACTAACAGCCCGCAATAGCTTGCTCCATCTCGCCCTATTTTGTCAAGATGCCAGCCAAAACACACATTTTACAAATACCCGAAATCCCTTGTAAAACAGGGAATTTCAGGGCAAATCAAGGAGAAATAAAACCATGATAAAAGTACTTTTCATCTGCCATGGCAACATCTGTCGCAGCACCATGGCACAATCCATTTTCACCCACATGGTAAAGAACCGCGGTTTAGAAAACCAATTTGAAATCGATTCCGCGGCTACCAGCAGGGAAGAAATCGGCAATCCGCCCCATTACGGAACGGTTCGCAAATTACAGCAGGAAGGCATTCCTGTGATTTCTCACAGGGCAAGACAGATGACGCGGGAAGATTATGAGCATTATGATTATCTGATTGGGATGGATTCGGCAAATATCCGAAATATGAATGCCATTTCCGGTGGAGATAAACAGGGAAAAATCTATAAAATGCTCACCTTTGTGGGCAGCAGCCGGGACGTGGCAGACCCCTGGTATACCGGAGATTTTGATGCCACCTATCGCGATATCGTGGCAGGTCTGGAGGGATTTTTAAAAGAAATAGAACTGGATTGAATCTTGAAGCGACAGCTTACAGCGGTACATAAGTGCCTAAAAAACAGACCAAATACATACCTGTTACTTTCAGAGCACAATTTCAAAAATCCGTAGTCTGACCTGCTACACCTGCGTTTTTTAATTGCACTCTGAAAGTAATATTCTGCGTATTTAGTCCGTTTGCTAAGAAACCGATGTACTTAAAGGACCATTTTCTTAAATTCAAAAATGACCATAATCACTGCACAGATGCCCGCCATACAGTCGGCAATGGGACCTGCCACCAGGATTCCGTCGATTCCCCAGAGAGTAGGTAAGAACAAAATTAAAGGAAGCAGAAAAAGAATCTGCCTTGTCATGGATAAAAATACGCCCTTGATGGACTTTCCGATGGAAGTAAAAAAGGTCGAGGTAATGGGCTGCATGAAGTTAAACCATGTGAAAAATAACATTACCCGGAATGTTTTTACCCCGAATTCAAAATAAGCATCACTTCCTTCACCGAATAATGCCAGAAGCTGTCTTGGCATTGTCTGGAATAAGAAGAAAGAGCAGAGGGAAATCAGAGCCCCGGTCAGGGCAGCAAGCAGGTATGCTTTTTTTACCCGGTGATAATTCTTTGCCCCATAATTAAAGCTTTCCACAGGCTGGCTTCCCTGTGCGATTCCGATAATGACAGAAAAGAAAATCTGATTTACTTTCATGACGATTCCGGTGCAGGCAATGGGAATCGATTCTCCATAAGCGGAAAGGGCACCATAATATTTTAAAGAATTATTAAGCACAATCTGTACTACCATCATGGCAAGCTGGTTGAAAAAGGATGCCATGCCGATTGCCGCAATGTTTTTTATATAAGAAAAATCAGGGATAAAATGTTCTCTTTTTAAAGCTACCGTCTTAAAATGAAGCATATAGGAAAGAACAATTCCTGCGGAAACAAACTGACCGATAATTGTGGCAAGTGCGGCTCCCGCCATTCCCCATTTGAAACAAAGAACAAATAAAGCATCCAGTACAACATTGATGACGGCTCCCGTTAAATTGGAAATCATGGTCATTTTCGGACTTCCGTCAGCACGCATCAGATGTCCGCCGCCGGTTCCCAGTAATAAAAACGGAAATCCCACAGAAGTAATTCTTACATAGGGTAAAGCATAGGGAAGCACATCTAATGGCGAACCAAATAAAAGAAGCAGCGGCTCTAAAAACAGTTGTGTCACAATCAATAAAAGTGTACCGCAAAGAACCAGCATGGTTACGGCATTTCCCACAAAGTAAGGAGCCTGTTCTTTGTTCCCCTTTCCCAGATTTAAGTTAAAGCAGGAAGCACCTCCGATGCCGAATAAAAGGGCAAAAGCCAGACAGGAGGTGGTAAAAGGAAAGGCAATGTTTGTGGCTGCATTTCCCAGGGTTCCTATGGCGTGGCCGATAAATAACTGGTCCACGATGTTGTACAGTGCCCCTACAAGCATGGCAACAATGCTTGGAATTGCAAACTGTATCATTAATTTCCCGATGGGAGCACTTCCCAAAGGATTGGTAGCTGTATCTGGCATGTTTATAAACCTCAACTTTCATCAAATGTATAGATTCCAATAATTTACAGAGTAATAGTATAAGTGAAGAAAACAGAAAGTCAAGATAATTTTCCAGGCAGTTTAGTGGGGAAAAAATATTATTGACATATAATATTATATGGTGTATAGTATGAGCATAACCAATATTATACGAGATATAATATTGTAAATATATTACATATTATATAATTTAAAATAGGTAATTGTTAAGTAAAAGAATAGGAGGAGGTCTCATGGTTTTTAACACAGGAGCAACATTGCTGGATGCCATTGTGCTGGCAGCAGTGTCCGGTGAGCCGGAAGGGACTTACGGCTACAAAATAACACAGGATGTACGGCAGGCACTGGAGGTTTCGGAATCGACCCTGTACCCGGTGCTCAGACGGCTGCAGAAGGATGGCTGTCTTGATACCTATGACCGGGAATTTGCCGGAAGAAACCGGAGGTATTACAGGATTACGCAGGCAGGAGTGGCACAGCTGAATCTGTATAAGAACGAATGGAAAAGTTATTCAACGAAAATATCGGATTTTCTGGAAGATAACAGAGAATAAATGAAAAGCCCGGTTAAGAATATAAAAATTCAAATTTTTTGGAGGAGATTATGAAGCGTAAAGAATATATGGATAAACTGGAACAGTTTCTTGATAAGCTTCCGCTGGAGGAACGGGAAGAGGCATTGCAGTTTTACAATGATTATTTTGATGATGCAGGAGTGGAAAATGAGGACAAAGTGATACAGGAGCTGGGAACGCCCGAAGAAGTGGCAGAGAAGATTAAGCGGGGATATACAGGCGAATATGCCAGTTATTCCGAGCAGGGCTTTGAAGATTCCCGTTTTAAAAATACACAGGAAATCACCACTGACAGACAGGAAGACGTGACAGAAGAGGAAAAAAAGGAAAAAAGAAACAGTGACAATAAGAATTTAGGGAAGATACTGGCACTTATTTTTCTTGTCCTTCTTGGAATCCCGGTGATTTTACCATTGGGAGCAGCCATAATTATAGTGATTATTGCCCTGATAATCGCCCTGGCGGCTTTGATTTTTGGAATCGGCGTTTCCGGAATCGCCATTTTTATCTCCGGGATAGCAGTGATAATTGCCGGAATAGCCAAAATGGTGTTTCATCCTGCAACAGGGATTCTGGCAGCAGGAATCGGATGTATTTTACTGGCAGTCGGCATCCTTTTAACCTGGGCAGTTATAGCCGCAACGGTGAAGGTCCTTCCCGCCTGTATTCGCTTTGTGGTAAGGATATTGCAGACTCCATTTAGAAAGGCAGGTGTAAGATAAATGAAATTGTTTACAAAGATTTGTCTGATTGCGGCAGCAATAGCAGGAAGCTTAGGGATTCTTGGAGTAGTCACAGGGCTTATCATGGGCGGAAGCTTACAGGACACGGAATTTATCGGGATAGGAAATATCGGCTCTTATCATATCGGTATCGGGAGAAAAATTACAGAAGAAGTAATGGAATATACCACGGAAGAAGTTCTGGAAAATGTAGAGGAAGCCGTCGAAGAAGTATTTGAGGAAATAAAGGAAGAAGAATTATATGAAGAAATAACGGAGGAGTTACCTTATCCGGATAACACAACTTATGGACATTATTATGAAGGTAACCATAACAACAGCCATAACCGGTTTCATAATGGAAATTTTCATTAATATAAGAGAAGGACAAAAACTGACGGATTGAAAGTCAGTACAAAGAGTGCTAAAATATCCATACATAAGGAAAATGTTTTATTGGTAAGATTATTTTTAATTTTTATAAAAAGAGCCTGGCGGTGAAAGGAGAAAAAATATGGAACAGAAAAAATTATGCAGGTCAGTAAGTAACAGAATGGTATGCGGAGTTTGCGGAGGCATCGGCAGTTATTTTAATATCGACCCCACACTGGTTCGCCTAATCTGGGTGATTGCGTCTTTTGTAGGAGTCGGAAGCGGTTTGCTGGTATATATCATTGCAGCAGTTATCATACCGGAAGAATATTAACAGTTAAAAAATAGAATAAAAAGATATAAAAGTGGGTCAAACTGTGTTAGAATGGGTTCAAAAAAGAAAACTGTTCTGACACAGTTTTTTATTGCCGTACAGATATGAGGAGGAAACCAATGAAAGTTTTATTTACAATAATGGTATGTAAAGTCTTAAGAATCATAGGAAAAATTGTAGGAAAGGGCAGCTCCCTTCCGGGAAAAATTGCGTTAAAAATATGTCCGGACATTTTAGAGCGGATTTCCCTTCCGCCTTATATCATTGCAGTTACCGGAAGCAACGGAAAGACTTCTACCGTAGAAATGATTGCCCATATTTTAATACAGAACGGAAAAAAGGTAGCATGGAATAAGGAAGGCTCCAATCAGATTGAAGGGGTGACCACACTGATACTAAACAGCAGTACCCTGACAGGAAAAGTGAAGGCAGACATCCTGCTTGTGGAAAGTGATGAAAGATTTGCCAAGTATACTTTCCGTTATATTACCCCGACACACTACGTAATTACCAATCTGTACCGGGACCAGCTTACCAGAAACGGACATCCGGAATGGGTGTATGATGCCATTCGGGAAAGTTTCCGCCCCGGAACAAAGCTTATTTTAAATGCGGATGACCCCCTGGTTTCCTGCTTTGGTTATGGAAAGAGAAATGTCATCTGGTTTGGGGCAGATGAGGTAAGTACCGATACGACAGAATTTGACGGCGTATACAATGACGGCATCTATTGCCCGAATTGCAAAAACAAAATGACTTATACGAAGTACCATTATAACCATATCGGACATTATGAATGCCCAATCTGCGGACATAAACGCAACCAGACAACGTATACCATAACCAGTGCGGATATGGAAACAGGAACTGTGGTGATTAACGGTCAATACGAGATTCAGCTGGCTTTAAAATCACTTTATAATATTTATAATATTCTGGCGGCATTCAGTGTTGCCTCCCTGGTAGGGATTGAGGGAAAAGACATCGTACCCCATCTGAATAACTACGTGCTGAAAAATGGCCGTGTGGTTACCTTTTCCTTAGGGACACGTAAGGGAATTTTACTGACTTCAAAGCATGAAAACAGTATTTCCTATAACCAGTCCTTACGGCTGGCAGCCTCCGATAAAGAAGGCTGTGACGTGGTAATTATTGTGGATGCGGTCAGCAGGAAATACTTTACCAGTGACGTTTCCTGGCTTTGGGACATTGATTTTCATTTGCTTTGCAGTGAAAATGTGAAGCAGATTGTTCTGGCAGGAACCTACTGTAACGACCTGGCGGTTCGTTTTTCTTATACAGATGTGGACAGGGATAAGATAACAGTCGTAAATACGGTGGAAGAAGCCATAAATTACCTGCAACAGGAACGCAGGGAAAAAATATATGTGATTACCTGCTTTTCCGATAAGGACAAGTTTTTAAGCCGCGTGTCCGTTGATTAGTACATTACTTATTAAGAAACGGATGTGCGAAAGAAGCTGTAACTTAAGTTTATTGCAGCTTAGATACCAAAATAATTAAAAAGAGAAAGAAAAAGAGGATAGCACTCATGAAAATACTACATTTATACCATGATTTGATGAATTTATATGGTGAATATGCTAATGTGGCTGCTTTGGAGCGAATCCTGGAGAAGAATGGGATAGCTTATGAAACAGATGCATTATCCATAGAAGACGAGGTAAAGCTTGACGGGTATGATTTTATCTACGTAGGCTCAGGAACGGAGAGTAACCAGACCATCATTTTAACTCACCTGAAAAAATTGCGGGAAGAGTTCTGTAAAGCCATGGAAGAGGGCAGCTTCATCCTTATGACGGGAAACTCCTTTGAGGTTCTTGGAAAAGAAATCAGAGAGGAAGATGGAAAAAAAATACCGGGGCTTGGCATATTTGATTTTCAGGTAACAAGACAGAAGAAAACAAGAAATACCGGGGATGCCGTATTCTTAATGGAAGGAAAAGAAAAACCACTGGTTGGCTTTATTAATAAATGCAGTACCATAGAAGGAATTAAAACTCCATTATTCCAGGTGGAAATGGGGATGGGAAATGCAAAAAATGATTCTTTTGAAGGACTTTATTATAAGAATCTTTATGGAACCCATCTGACCGGGCCAATTTTAATAAAAAATCCCTATTTTCTCATGGATTTTGCTAAAAAGCTTACCGGAAAAGAAATAGACGGGGAGTATCTGACTTATGAAAAGGCGGCATATGAGAGAACCTTGCGGGAGCTTGGAAAACGGCAGGAAGGAAAGATATAAAAAACGGATTTGAGGAGAAGATTATGGAAAAATTAACATTTATCATAGAAAACGTGGTTGCGGCAACCAACAGCTTTTTGTGGGATTTTGCATTACTGTTTTTGCTGTGCGGAACCGGTATTTTTTATACCTTTAAGCTAAAGTTTATCCAGGTCCGCAAATTTAACGAGGGCTGGAAAATGCTGTTCGGCAGCTTTTCCCTGCATGGAACGAATGAAGGCAAGGGCTTAAGCTCATTCCAGGCACTGACCACCGCCATAGCGGCACAGGTGGGAACCGGAAATATTGCAGGTGCGGCAACGGCAATCGCGGCAGGAGGACCGGGAGCGATTTTCTGGATGTGGCTCAGTGCTTTCTTTGGAATGGCGACCATATACGCGGAAGCGGTCATGGCACAGGTAACCAGGGAAGAGAAAAACGAAAACCTTGTAGGTGGTCCGGTGTATTACATAAAATATATTTTCAAAGGCAGGTTTGGAAAATTTCTGGCAGCTTTCTTTTCCATTGCAGTGATTCTGGCACTGGGATTTATGGGAAATATGGTACAGGCAAATTCCATCGGCTCTTCCTTTAAAAATGCGTTTGGGATTTCCCCCATGGTGACGGGAATTGTAATTGCGGCAGTTGCAGGAATTATCTTTATCGGTGGAATCAAACGGATTGCAAGAGTAACGGAAAAAATCGTTCCCTTAATGGCAATTTTATATATTCTGGGCTGTATCACCATTTTGTTTAATCATCCGGCGGCACTGTTCCAGGCTTTCAAAGATATCTTTGTGGGAGCATTTAACCCCGGAGCCGTAAGCGGCGGACTGATAGGAGTATCGGTGCAGAAGGCAGTTCGTTATGGTGTGGCAAGGGGATTATTTTCCAACGAAGCCGGAATGGGTTCCACACCCCATGCCCATGCGGCGGCAGAGGTGGCACATCCGGCAAAACAGGGAATCCTGGCATTTATGGGAGTGTTTATTGATACGTTTGTGGTACTTACCTGTACCGCACTTGTGATTATTTCAAGCGGTCTTTATACCAATGGGGAAACCGCGGCAGTGCTGGCACAGTCAGCATTTAATGCCTCCCTTGGAGAGGCAGGCAATGTATTTATTGCACTTTGTATGCTGTTTTTTGCTTTTACAACGATTGTGGGCTGGTATTATTTCGGGGAAGTGAATGTCCGTTCCCTGTTTGGGGAAAAGGCGGTAAAAATCTATGCTGTCATTGTCCTTGTCTGCATTGCTTTTGGTTCGGTGCTGAAGGTGGATTTAGTGTGGGATATGTCGGATATGTTCAATGGTCTGATGGTACTCCCCAACCTGGTTGCACTGATTCCCTGTGCAGGAATTGTTAAAAAAATTGCAGAAGAATATGAAGAGAAAAATGCCGGAAAGCATCGGTAAAGCCGTGGCATTCAAAAAAGAAGGGAAAAGTAAAGTTTATACATTTTTTATAAAATGTTCATAAAATATTCACAAAATACCTCCAAAAAGTTA
>CAZDAT010000092.1:0-8247 GCA_964503695.1 uncultured Lachnospiraceae bacterium | reverse complement strand
ACAGCAGATATGGTTCGTATTCTAAAGAAGCTGACCGGAGATAAAAATGCAGCCAAAGAACAGCTTGTAGAAACCTGTGGTCTGCCAGAACAGGAAGCAGTGGAAGCGATTGAAAAATACTGGGAAAGATAAAAAGAAGTAGTGATTTGGTAAAGAAGAACTGCTCAAAAATAATGAAAAAAGGAAAATCCTGATATAAAGTATGAAATTGTCGGAACAATGGATGCTTTGTGTCAGGATTTTTCTTTAAAAATTTTTTGAAATGCTTAATAAATATATTTACTAAAAGGAGGCGAAATAGTGGCAATATTTTCCATTCAAAATTTGTTATATTATTCTTTGTTTATACTGCCTTTGCTTTGGATGAAGCAGATTGTTATGTTGGGAGAAAATGTATTCCCATTATTGATTGTGTTACTGGAATCGGTTCTGCTTTGCAAAAAGATTTTAAGTAAAAAGAGGAAAAAAGTTGTTATCAAAACTTATTCAGTAGATAAAGCGGTCAGTCTTATTCTGGCGGTATATGCTTTGGGGAAAATAGTAAGCTTTTCCATAGGGCTGTTTTCTTCGGGGCTTATGGACATGGAGTTTTATACCCTGATGCTGGCAGTGGCAGGGATATACCTTTTGATGGATTTTTCCATGGAAGAGAATCCATACTGGCAGAAAGCCATGGTGATGACAGGAGCAATTGGAAGCTTTATTATTTTATTACCCTGTCTGAAAGGATTTGAAGGATGTTTATGGACAGATGGTCTGACGGTGGCAAATGATGGGATTGTGGCATATTTATTGCTGGGAAACATTTTAAGCATCACAAACTGGATTTTTTTAAAAGAAGAAGGGAAACAAAACATAGTCTGGTTTTTGATGACGGCATTTCAGATGTTTGTGCTATTACTGCATCAGAGTCATGTCAGCAACTGGATTATTGTACTTTGCCTTTTGGGAATCATTTCCTTTTTCAGACCCAGGGCAACTGTCATTAAGAAAACAGGTATTTTATTATTTCTATTCTTATTTTTATGGTCCAATATGAGCCTGCTTCTTAATTATACAAAGTGGTTTTTAGTAAAAGCCGGATATTCTCTGGAAACCAGTGTCTATATGGAACTGTTTCTTGCCCTGGGAGGGCTGGTTTTCTTTCATTACTGGGACAGGCTTCCGGAGGGAATAGACTTACAAAAAATCAGTATGGTAAAAATGCAGCACTGTTTTCGGATGTTCTTTTGGATACTGACTTTAATTTTTTTCATGTTTGTCTGTGGAGGAGAGGTATGGCAGTCCTTGGAAGAGCATGGGATAAATGGTTTTGTAAAAGCATTGGCATCCCCCATAAATGCAGAAATAACCTCGGGAAGCAGTACGATATTTGTATGGATTACGGAACTTGGAATAGTTTGGGGTGTGTTTATCTTTATTGCATTATATCAGGCAGGAGCCGGTCTGGCGAAAAGATGTGGAAAGGATAACGCAAGGGAAAATTGTTTTATGATATTTTTCATGGTGTTTCTGACAGAAATTCTTATCTGGGAGATTCCGGGGAACGTATTATTTTTATTTGTGCTTTTAATGGCATTAGGAAATCAAAAAAAGGAGTAAAAGAAATGGGAAAACGAAAAATTTTAACAGCATTATTTGTAATCATCCTGTGTTTTGGAATGGTACAGCCTGTCATGGCACAGGAGAAAAATCTGGAGATTTTGGAGATGCTTACAGCAGAAGTAAGAATAGAAGCCAGAAAAGAACCCAGTGATACGGCTGCGGTAGGAAAGGTTTATGAAGCCGGAGACGTTCTGCTTATTGTCGAGGGCGGCAACAAGGAATGGGAGGCGGTAGCCTATCAGGGAAATGTGTATTATATCAAAAAATCAGAGGCAGTTACCACAGTGCCTACAGCGATAGTAGAAGAGGATGAGGAAAAGAAAGAAAAAAGAATGGACGAAAACTATAAAGAAGAGCTGGCGGCACAAATGGAAACGGAAAGGCATGAAAGTAAGGTTTTCGTGGAAGAATATAACAGATATCTGGAGGAAAGAAAGCAAAAAAGAATCTGGGGAGCCATCATAGTGGTGCTGATGGCTGCGATTTTTGGAGTCAGCTTATATTCCCGTTTGAAAGAAAAAAGAAAATAAACAGGGATTTATTTACAAAACTTCCCCTTTTTATCGTGAAATAAGCTATAATGATTAAGATGACAAAAGTGATGACGGATTGTTTTGCTGTAAGTAATGTTATCCTGTAATCACGTCAGAAAATTAAGTTACAGAATTTTTGCTTTAAAAAGATGGGACTATGCTATGGAACAAACAATAAAAATATTACAGGAAAAACCAACCAAAGAGCGTTTATGGGATGCTATTATCAAATGTCAGGGAGTGGAATTTACAACCTATTCCGGGCTTCCTTTTACCTATAAATTAAGAATAGGAAGAAACGGGGAGTATACAAAAGAGCTCTGGATTGACCGGAGGGAGAAGAGCAAAAGTCTGGCATGGAGCTCTGTGCTTCTGGCATTTGAAAAAGTAAAGGATGGTAAAATTCTCGTAAACCGCCCCAAAGCGTTGGGAGATATCCGCGGCATTACGTATATTTATGCCCTTTTTCTCTATTTTGGACTGATAGAAAAAGAAGAACGTCAGGACAGGAAGAATGGAGATTTATTATGAAATTTGCACATATATCGGACCTTCATCTGGGGAAAAAAGTGCATCAGTTTTCCATGATAGAGGAACAAAAATACATTCTGGAAGAAATTGCAGAAATCGTGTTTCGGGAAGCAGTTGACGGAATTTTAATTGCCGGGGATGTGTATGATAAGATTTATCCCAGTGCAGAAGCGGTTGCTTTGTTTGATTCTTTTCTGGTGAAAATGGCAGAAAAAGAAATTAAGGTTTTTGTAATCAGCGGTAACCACGATTCGCCCCAGAGAATCGCATTTTTAGGGAAGCTTACCAAAAAAGCAGGGGTATATCTGTCACCGGTATATCAGGGTGAGGTTGAAAAAATCGTGTTGCAGGATGCGTATGGAACGGTGAATGTGTATTTGCTTCCCTTTATCAAACCCATCCATGTACGACATTTTTTTCCCGAAGAAACCATTACCAATTATACGGAAAGTATGCAGGTAGTGATAAAACACATGAATCTGGAAGCGGAGGAGAGAAACATTTTACTGGCACACCAGTTTGTTACCGGAGCCAGGCGAAGTGATTCAGAGGAAATTTCCGTAGGGGGCCTTGACAATGTGGATGGAAAAGTGTTTGAAGACTTTGATTATGTGGCACTGGGACATATCCATAAACCACAGAAAATGGGAAAGGAGCAAATACGCTACTGTGGGACACCTTTAAAATATTCTTTTTCGGAAAGCAGTGATAAGAAAAGCCTGACAATTCTTGATTTAAAAGAAAAAGGAAACATGGAATACAAAGAAATCCCTCTGGTACCTATGCATGATATGGTAAAAATAAGGGGAAAGTTTGCGGATGTCATGAATCCAAAAAATTTTCCGGGCTTAGATACCGGCAGCTTCCTTCATGTGACCCTTTTGGATGAACAGGATGTGGCAGAGGCATTCGCACGACTTAGCAGTGTGTACCCGAATCTTATGCGGATGGAGTATGATAACTTAAGAACCAGGGAAAAGAAGCAGTTAGCGATTCCGGAACCGGAGAAAAAAAACGGACCGGTGGAAATGTTTTCCCTGCTGTATGAAGCGATGAATAACCAGCCTCTGACTAACCAGCAAAAAGATTATCTGACAAAGAAAATAGAAGGCATCTGGAAAGGGGAGGCAAAATGAGACCACTTGTGCTTACCATGTCTGCATTTGGCCCATATGCAGATGAAATAACACTGGATTTTGAAAAAATAGGAAAACAGGGGCTGTATTTAATCTGCGGAGATACCGGAGCCGGAAAAACAACCATCTTTGATGCCATTATGTATGCCCTTTATGGGGAAGCCAGCGGAGAAATCAGAAAATCGGAAATGTTTCGGAGTAAATATGCACAGCCCAAAACCCCCACCTATGTACGGCTGAAATTTGAAGTGAAGGGACTTTTGTACGAAGTCTGCCGGACTCCCCGCTATGAGCGGAAAAAGGAACGGGGCGAGGGGATGACAAAACAGGCAGAAACGGCAAGCTTAAGCATGCCTGACGGCAGTATTTATACCAAAACTGTGGAAGTTACGGCAAAAATCTGTCAGATATTGGGAGTAGACCGACAACAGTTTTCCCGGATTGCCATGATTGCACAGGGAGAGTTTTTAAAGCTGTTATTTTCCTCCACCGAAGAGAGGATGAAAATTTTCAGACAGATTTTTGATACGGGAAATTATGAGACTTTACAGCAGCAAATCAATGCGGATTTCAGAAAGCTGTGGGGAGAATGCGAAGACTTAAGAAAAAGCATCCGGCAGTATCTGGAGGAAATCATCTGTCTTCCCGAAAATGAATACCATGAGCAGTATTTAAGGATAAAAGAGGAAAAGAATCTGGAAAAGGATGGGCTTCTTATCTTGGAAAAGATGCAGGAAACAGAACAGGAACAGAAAGAGCTTTTACAGTCTGAAATCAAAGAAACAGAAGAAAAGATACAGGCACAGATTACTCTCATTCAGAACACGGAGCACGCCCTGGAATTAGAAGCAAAGATAGATGAGATAAAGGCGGCAATAGAAGAAAACCGGAAGCAGGAAGTACAGGCAAAGGAAAAGGAACGTCTGGCATTAAAAAAAGAACCGCAACTGGAAATTATCACAAAACAGATTGCCATGCTGCAGGAAAAATTACCCCTCTATGAAAAAAAGGAAGCCTTGCAGAAGCAAAGAAAAGAACATGAACGGGAAGAGAAAAATTTAAACCTGCAACTGGAGAAAGAGACCAAAGAGTATACTGCTTTGGAAGAACAAATCCGGCAGGGAAAAGAAGCCATGGAAAATCTGTGGAATGAGGAAGGAAAGCTGCAACAAAAAACAGGAGAGCTGGAGGTGGCGGAGAAAAAAGAACAAAACTTATTAAAGCTTCAGGAAGAAGCAAAGAAGCTGCAAAAATTAAAAGAAGAACACAAAAAAGCAGCAGCAGAGTATGAACAGATACAGAGGGAAGTTTTTTCTTTAAGAAACCGTTACCAGAATCTTGAGAAAACATATATGAACGGACAGGCAGGAATACTGGCAGCCACGTTAATACCGGGAAATCCCTGTCCTGTTTGCGGTGCCACACATCACCCGAATCCGGCCGGAATGCAGGAAGAAATTCCGACCAAAGAAGAGCTGGAGGAGGAAAAAAAGAAAGTAGAAGAAAAAGAAACCCTGTATCAGACAAAATATATTTTTGCGGCAGGTCTTAAGGAAAAAGTGGAAGAAAAAGAAAGACACATACTGGAAGGTTATTTTGCTTTTCTGGAAAAAAGTCGGGAAGCGGGAAATTTTTCAGAGGATGTGGAAAAAGAGCTGGCAGAAATGGAAGCTAATCTGAAAAGAGAAAGGAAGCTTCTGAAAGAGGAGAAAGAAGAACTTTTAAAATCACAGAGAAAACTGCAAAGCACCGTAAAAGAATTGTGGGAGTTAAAGAAAGAGCTTCCCGCAAAGGAGACAACCTTAAGGAAGCTTTTAGAAGGCATCCGCAAAAGCAGTGAAAAAAAATCTGCCCTGGAAGCGGTAGAGGAGTCTCTTTTAAAGCAGGAAAAAGAGCTTTTTGCCAGTCTGGAATATGAGAGCCGGGAAGAAGTTCTTAAAATCATGAACCAGTATGAGAACTTAAAAGAGGATATCCGGCAGGAAGTGGAAAATGCCAGAAAAACCTATCAGAATATCTTATTGCAGACCTCGGCACTGCAGGGAACCTTGAAAACCCTGTCAGAACAGCAGAGCCGGAAAGAAATCAAAGACCTGGATAAGGCAAAGGAGGAGCTGGAGGCATTCAAGAATAAGAAACTACAGCTTCAGAGAAAAAAAGATGAGATTCTTTCCCGTCTTGGAAAAAATACCCATGCCATCCAAAAGATTTTGGAAAAAAGAAACCTTCTGGAAGAAAAAGAAGCTGATTTTGGATGGATGAAGGCTTTGAACGATACTGCCAACGGAAGACAGAATGAAAAAGGGAAAATTATGCTGGAGACGTTTGTCCAGATGGCATATTTTGAACGTATTCTGGACTATGCCAATGTCAGGATGGAAAAAATGACTGGAGGACAGTATACCCTGATTCGTAAAAAAGAGGCTGAAAACAACCGGAGCCAGAGCGGACTGGACTTAGATGTGATTGACCATTATAATGGGTCTGTACGAAACGTAAAAACCTTATCCGGCGGCGAAGCCTTTCTGGCAAGTCTGTGTCTGGCACTGGGCTTATCCGATGAGATTCAGTCATCGGCAGGCGGAGTCCGGCTGGATACCATGTTTGTAGACGAAGGCTTTGGCACTCTGGATGAAGAAGCCCTGTCCCAGGCATTAGAGGTATTAATTTCTTTAAGTACAAAAGGAAAACGTCTGGTGGGAATCATTTCCCATGTGGAGGAATTAAAGCAGCGGATTCCCAGACAGATTCGGGTCACGAAATCCAAAAACGGATTCAGCAGGGCAAAAATCATAGATTTGACCTGAAAAGCTTTTTCGTAAAAAAGCATATAGTTTGATAAAGTAAGAAAAGGAAAGTTAAAAAATAAAATGAAGAGAAAAAAATGGATTGTGATAGCTGCCATATGTATGATGCTTATCTTTATTTCCGGCTGTAATGGCAAAGTCACGAAAATAGTTCTTCATACAGGCTTTGCCAAAAATGAGGTGTTCCGGATTGAGCAGATGAGCTGTACCCTGCCGGAAATGATGGTATATCTTACCACCACACAGAACCGTTACGAAAATGTATATGGGGAACGTATCTGGGAAACCAATTTAAACGGCATCACTCTGGAAGAGAATATGAAGGAGATGGTACTGGCACAGTTATCCCAGATAAAAGCCATGAATCTGATGGCAAAAAAAGAGCAGGTAGAGCTTGATGGCGGGGAAAAAGAAGAGGTGAAAAAAGCGGCGGAGGAATTCTATGAATCTTTGTCTTCCGAGGAGAGAAAAATCTTAAATGTGGATAAAAATCTCATTGTGCAGATGTATGAAGAATATGCCCTTGCGGATAAAATCTATTATTATCTTATCAAGGATATTAATCCGGAGGTCAGCGATGACGAAGCAAGAACCATTACCATTGAGCATATTTTAATTAAAACCTATTCTCTGGATGAAAATAACCAGAAGGTGGAATTTGATAAAGAAGAAAAGCAGAAGGCATATAAGCGGGCACAGGAAGTCCTGGAAAAGGCAAGGCAGGGAGTCAGCTTTGATTCCCTCATAGCAGTCTATAATGAAGACAGCCAGAGCCAGTATTCTTTTGGAAAGGGTGAGATGGATTTAAATTTTGAGAATGCGGCATTTAATCTGGGAAAAGGGGAAATCAGCGGGATTGTTGAGACGGAATACGGATACCATATTATGAAATGTATTACTACCTTTAACCAGGAAGAAACCGATGCCAATAAAATCAAAATTGTGGAAAAAAAGAGAGAAGAAGTCTTCGGACAGCAGTATGCCGGATTTTGTGCAAATCTTACCAAAGCCGTAAATGAGGATTTATGGGAAAAAATCAGTCTGATTCATGAGGAAGCCGTGGATACCTCGGAATTTTTTGATATATATCAAAAATATCTTGGAAATCAGTTTTCCTCCCAGTGGAACTGATGGTTTAGAAAAATTTAAGAAATCAGGAAAGCCTTGAAAAATAAAGCTTTTTTGAAAATTATTAGCACTCTGTTAAAATGAGTGCTAATTTTATATTGACTTTTAAAAAAAGGAACTATAAAATGAAGGTCAGATAAGCATAGCAGGTTTTGCAATGTGCGGATGAAAAAAAGAAACAAGAAAGGAATTAAAAAAATGGCAAACAGACAGGGAAGTTTATCAATCAACAGCGAAAATATTTTTCCGATTATCAAAAAATGGTTATATTCTGACCATGATATCTTTTTCAGAGAGTTAATTTCAAACGGATGTGACGCAATCACAAAACTGAAAAAACTGGATATGATGGGAGAATATACTTTACCGGAAAACTTTAAGGGCAAAATAGAAGTCATTGTCAATCCGGAAGAAAAAACACTGACCTTCATCGATAATGGTCTTGGTATGACAGCAGATGAAGTAGAAGAATACATTAACCAGATTGCATTCTCCGGTGCAACAGAC
>CAZDAT010000091.1:0-8288 GCA_964503695.1 uncultured Lachnospiraceae bacterium | reverse complement strand
ACGGTATTGTAAATGTATCTGCAAAAGACCTTGGTACAGGAAAAGAACAGCATATTACCATTACAGCCGGTTCTTCCATGTCTGATGATGAAATTGACAGAGCAGTCAAGGAAGCTGCAGAATATGAAGCACAGGATAAAGCAAGAAAAGAAGCCATTGATGCAAGAAATGAAGCAGATTCCTTTGTGTTCCAGACAGAAAAAGCTTTAAATGAAGCAGGCGACAAGATTGATGCAGGCGAGAAAGCAAATGTAGAAGCTGATTTGAATGCATTAAAAGATTTGCTGGAAAGAACAAAAGACCAGGATATGACACCGGAGCAGGTAGCAGAAATGAAAGCCGCTCAGGAAAAACTGATGACAGGTGCACAGAGCTTATTTGCTAAGATGTATGAACAGGCTCAGGGAGCAGCACAGGCAGGTCCTGATATGTCTAATATGGGCGGAGCTTCTCAGACTACAGATACAGCAGAAGATGATATCATTGATGGTGATTTCAGAGAAGTATAGGATATAAACGAATTTCTACAGGCTGTTACGGTTCCCCGTAGCAGCCAATTCGTGTTTATGATATCATGAGTATAGATGGCTGGAGCAGGCACAGCCTGTTTAAAACGAGCGGTGAATGACAATCAGAAGATTTAGATATTTTCGTGGAGGAAAGTATGGCAGAGCAAAAAAGAGATTATTATGAAGTCTTAGGTGTGGATAAAAATGCAGATGATGCTGCCTTAAAGAAAGCATACAGAGTATTGGCCAAGAAATACCATCCCGATATGAATCCGGGGGATGCAGAAGCAGAAAAGAAATTTAAGGAAGCATCAGAGGCATATGCTGTTTTAAGTGATGCAGAGAAACGTCGTCAGTATGACCAGTTCGGTCATGCGGCATTTGACGGTGGAGCAGGCGGAGCCGGAGGTTTCGGAGGCTTTGATTTCAGCGGAACTGATTTTAGCGATATCTTTGGTGATATTTTTGGAGACTTTTTTGGCGGCAGCAGGGGAAGAAGCAGTGGAAGAACCAGCAATGGTCCCATGAAGGGAAGCAACATTCGTACCAGTGTGAGAATTACTTTTGAAGAAGCGGTATTTGGCTGTGAAAAAGAAATTGAATTAAATACAAAAGATGAATGTAAAACCTGTCACGGAACAGGCGCAAAACCGGGAACCAGTCCGGAAACCTGTAGTAAGTGCGGAGGAAAGGGCCAGGTGGTATTTACCCAGCAGTCCTTCTTCGGCATGGTACGTAATGTACAGGCGTGTCCGGATTGCCAGGGAACCGGAAAGGTTATCCGGGAAAAATGTCCGGACTGTCATGGTTCGGGATATATTCCCATGAGAAAACGTTTTGCAGTGGATATTCCGGCAGGTATTGATAACGGACAGTGCAAACGTCTTACAGGTCAGGGAGAACCGGGTATTAACGGCGGACCAAGAGGGGATGTTCTGGTAGAAGTTATTGTAGGCCGTCATCCTATCTTCCAGAGACAGGAATACAATATTTATTCTACCGTTCCGGTATCCTTCGCAGTAGCAGCCTTAGGCGGTGAAGTGGTCATTGATACGGTAGACGGAAAGGTCATTTATGATGTAAAAGCCGGAACACAGACCGATACCAGGGTAAGACTGAAGGGAAAAGGTGTGCCTTCTCTTCGTAACAAGGATGTAAGAGGTGACCATTATGTAACACTGGTGGTACAGGTGCCGGATAAATTATCCCATGAGGCAAAAGAGCTGTTGCGTAAGTTTGACGAAGAAAGCGGAGACAGCTTAAATGCCGCAAAACGTTTAAACGGCGGCGAAGAAAAAGAAAAAGGACATACCAGAAAGAAAAAAGGTATTTTTAAGTAAAGCAATTTTAAATATATCTGTTACTTGCAAACATAAAAGGATGAGCAGCACTTTGTACAAAAGAGGCTTTATTGAACTGATGTTCAAAGCTGTTTTGTACTGGTTTTCTGCTCATTTTTCATTTTAAAACAGATTTCTTAAGAGGGACAGGATGGATACATTTTACAGAGAAGCAGTAAAAAAAGGACAAAAAGAGAAAAAGAGTTGTTTGAGTGAGGGAAAAGACCCCTATCTTCCGTCTTTGGAAGATTTGGTTCCAAAGGAGAAGCTTCTGGCAGGAATTAATCTGGGGGTACAGCAGGTGCCTACGGAATTTATTGTGGGTACGAAAAGTGCTTCCAGGGCCAATGCCTTTGCCAGAAATTTCATGCCGTTACTGGAAGAAAATTCGGAGTTTGGAATTAAATGGAAAAGCCTGTGCAATGCTCATTTAGACGAAGGGATTCATGACAGCATCAAGGCATATGAGTATATGAACCGGTACTATGTGCAGGAAGGAAATAAAAGGGTCAGTGTGTTGAAGTTTTTTGATGCAGTGACCATTCCTACCGAGGTGATTCGCGTCATGCCTGTGAGAGACGGAAGCAAAGAGGTGGAAATCTACTATGAAATGGTGGATTTCTTCAAGTGTACCGGAATTAATTATCTGGAATTTTCCGAAACAGGGTGTTATAAACAGATACAGAAGCTGATGGGAAAAGCCCCGGATGAAGTCTGGACTGAGGATGACCGTTCCCATTTTAAAACAGCCTTTTATAATCTGAAAAAGGCGTTTTTGGAAGTAAGCAGCGAGAAAGAACACATTACGGCAGCAGATGCCATGCTGACATATTGTAAGATATATGGTTTTTCGGATTTAATGTCAAAAAGTAATGAGCAGATAAAAAAATCCTTATTAAAAATCTGGGAAGAGCTGTCTTTATTGGAGGAGACGGAAACCATAGATTTAAAAGAAAATCCGGAAGAAAGACAGAAACAGAGATTCTGGAAAAAGATATTTGGTGAATCGGGAGATAAGCAGGAAAGGGTTGCCTTTGTATATGATAAGAATCCCATTACCTCCGGCTGGGTTTATGGACATGAGCTTGGCAGGTTACATACACAGAAGGTTTTTGACGGAAGTGTCATTACAAGAGCCTATGATGATGCCATGGATAATGACCCGGGGGAAGTGCTGGAACAGGTGATTCGTGACGGAAATAAGATTATTTTTACCACCTCTGCGAAATTACTGCCTGCCAGTCTTGCGGCGGCAATTGAGCATCCCGAGGTAACGATTTTTAACTGCTCCTTAAATAAATCCCACAGATACATCTGCACCTATTATGCCAGAATGTATGAGGCAAAATTCTTAATCGGTGCCATTGCGGGTGCCATGACCGAGGAAGGAAAAGTGGGCTTTTTATGCGATTATCCGATTTATGGCCAGATAGCCGGAGTCAACGCGTTTGCCCTGGGAGTCCAGATGGTAAATCCCAAGGCAAAAGTATTCTTAGAGTGGTCCTGTATTGATGGGGCAGAAAAGGCAGTGGACAGACTGCGGCAAAAAGGGATCCGTATTATATCTGCACAGGATTTAAAGCGGCCTGCGGGAGAAGAAAGAAGTGCCTTCGGATTATATGAATACAGGGAAGAAAAAAGAGTCAATCTTGCCATGCCTTTATGGCACTGGGGTGTCTATTATGAAAAACTGATTCGGAGTATGCAGAATCACACCTTTCAGACAGAATATGAATCCAGCAGGAAGGCTTTGAATTATTACTGGGGAATGTCCGCGGGTGTTGTGGATTTGATTTGCTCCAACCACCTGCCGGAAAGTGTGAAAAAGCTGGTAAGTGTTTTGCAGGATGCCATCTGCAAGGGAAGCTTCAGTCCTTTTGAGGGAGTGATGATGACGCAGACGGGAGAACGGCTGGAGGGAAAAGACGGCGTACTGACATTGCAGCAGATTATTGGAATTGACTGGCTGCTGGAAAACATTGAAGGGCAGATTCCAAAGTACGAAATGTTAAGCGAAGATGGAAAAGCAACGGTAAAAAGTGCCGGAGCACCGAATGCACAATATGAGGAGATGGAAAATGAAGATACTGGCAATATCAGATGAGGAAGTGCCCGGATTTTATGAGCATTATACTCCCGGAGTTTTTGAAGGATATGATTTGATTCTTGCCTGCGGGGATTTAAAGAAAAGTTATCTGGAATTTATCGTAACACTGGCTTCCTGTCCCGTATTGTATGTCAGGGGGAATCATGATGAAAGCTATGATTACGACCCGCCGGAGGGCTGTATCTGTATTGAGGATAAGATATATGTGTACAAAGGAATCCGGATTCTGGGGCTTGGGGGATGCTACCGCTATAAGGAAGGAACCAATTTTTATACGGAAAAAGAGATGCAGAAGCGGCTGCACCGGCTGAAATTCCAGCTATGGAAAAAGAAAGGGATTGACATTCTCTTAACCCATGCCCCGGCATATCAGTTAAATGACATGGAGCATATTACCCACAGGGGATTTCAGTGTTTTCGGGACATTATGGAAGAATATCATCCAAGGTTCTTTATCCATGGACATGTTCACCGCAATTATGGTCGCAATATTCCACAGAGGTGCACCTATCAGGACACCGAGGTCATTAATGCCTGCGGGTACTGCGTCATAGAAATTGAGGAAAATGCTTAAAAAGGAAGGGGAAAAATAGTGCCTGAGGTAAGTATTATTGTTCCTGTTTATAATGCACAGAAAAATCTGGAAAGATGTATTGAAAGTGTATTAAAACAGGATTATGAAGATTTTGAACTGATTTTAATGGATGATGGAAGTGGGGACAATTCCGGCAGTATTTGTGACAGCTATGCCTTAAAAGATAAAAGAATACGTGTGGTTCATAAGGAAAACAGCGGTGTGTCCGACACCCGCAATCTGGCAATGGAAATGGCACAGGGAGAATACCTGCAGTTTCTGGACAGTGACGACTGGATAACACCGGATGCTACCGGACTAATGGTCCGTATGGCAAAAGAGCATCACAGTGAAATGGTTATTACGGATTTTTACCGGGTCATCGGGGAACGTCTCGCCCATAAAGGAGACATCCGGGAAGACGGACTTTTGAGCCGGGAAGAATTTGCCCTTTACATGATGGAAAATCCTGCTGATTTTTATTACGGAGTCTTGTGGAACAAATTATACCGGAGGGATATTATCATGGAATACGGGCTTCGCATGGATAAAAACATCAGCTGGTGTGAGGATTTTATTTTCAACATGGAATACATCCGTCATGTAAACTATGTGTATGCCCTGCATGTACCGGTTTACTATTATGTAAAAACGCCCGGTTCTTTGGTATCCCAGGGCACCAGTATTACCAAGACCATACAGATGAAGCGAACGGTTTTTCAGTGTTACAATGAATTTTACAAGGATATTTTTAAAGAAGAGGATTACGAAAAACGACGGATTCAGGTATATCGGTTTTTAGTGGCGGTTGCAGGGGATGGAAGTGTCATGCCCTCGATTATGCCCAGTGCCATGAAGCTTGGCAATGAAAGGGTATCTGTCAGCGGCAGGATAACCAAAACAGAAGGAATTTTTTCGGATATTTATCGGGAAGGGAAGCTTCTGGAGCGTTATTTGCAGACCGTAGCTTTAAGACATGATTTGCGTCTTAGCGATGTAAAGCTTCTTCTGTATTTCAGTCAGACACAGGAAAGCGGCAATCTGAAAGAAATAGCCGCCATTACCCACCTTAAAAAAACCAAGGTGCTGCTTTCCCTGCAGAAGCTGATGAGTCGGGAAATTCTGAAAATTAAGGATAATCCAAAGTATAGTACATACGAGAAGGATAAAAGTGCAAATGCAGTGGAAAATGGTGATTTTTTAGAAGCGGCGGAGAATCAGAGAAAAGGTGTCTTTGAAATTTTCAAAGAAGAAAATACAAAAAAAGATAAGAAAGAAAAGAAAGCCGTCAAGCGTATGGAAAAAGACGAAGCGGATAAGATAGAGGTGGAATTTCTGGAAAAAGCGGAGGATGTTTTACAGGATATCCTTTTGGCACAGGATATGTTTTACGAAGTAAAATATGCCGGGCTTTCCGAGGAAGAAATCGAGCAGTACGAGGCACTTTCTGAAAAAATTAAAGAAAATGTGCAAAAATCCCTAAAGTGAAAAATAGTGTAAAAATAGTGAAAATTTAATGGAAATTTTCTGCTGGTTTGGATGAGAGAGCAGAAGGGAGATATTATGGGGAAAAAATATTTGAAATTATTGGTGGCTGTATTTATAGGGATAGCGGTTGTATATTTTCTGTATGGCAGTTATCGGGGGATGAATGCGTTACCGTTGTATACGGAGAGTACCAGTAAATTAAAAAGTGAAATAAAGGATGCAGAACTTGGCAAAATACGCATCAATTACAGAGCCATGCAGACCCTGGAAGTGAAATGTACGAAAAAAGAATGGAATGATGAGGAACAACAAAAGGTACTTGCAATGATGGAAGAGCTTCTTAAGAGCGATGATTTTTTGGAAACTTATGCTTTAAAATATGCCGGAAGGTATAAAACCAAAGTTGAAGCTTCTTATTTGAAAGATGTGGTTGTGTATTTTTTTGAAAACGATGAATTAGTACCAATGGCAATGTATACGTCGGTAAGACCATTTTCGGAGTGGTATGAATCCTATAATAAAGAAAACGAAATATAAAAAGAAACTAAAAACTATTTGTTAATTTGTCTGTTTGTGCTATACTGGGTAATTAGAAATGTGGTTTTAGAAAAAACAGGCTTAGAATCATGGCAGGACAGCCGGTTTTAAGAAAACAGATTAAACGGAGAATGAAATGAATACAAGGATTGTGACCTTGGAAAACAGAACAGAAGAGGAAGAGATTTTAAAAGCTGCCGGACAGATTATCTGTCAGGGCGGCTTAGTGGCGTTTCCCACAGAGACTGTGTATGGTCTGGGGGGTGATGCCCTGAATAAGGAATCGGCAAAGAAGATATATGAAGCCAAGGGAAGACCTTCGGATAATCCGCTGATTGTGCATATCTGCCGTATAGAAGATTTAAAGCCCATTGTAAAAGAGATTCCCCAGGCAGCAGTGAAGCTGGCGGAAAAGTTCTGGCCGGGTCCCTTGACTATGATATTTAAAAAATCAGATTTAGTGCCAAGGGAAACCACGGGAGGTCTTGAGACGGTAGCGGTGCGTATGCCCTCCCATCCGGCAGCAGCAAAATTTATTCAGTATGCGGGAGGATATGTAGCAGCTCCCAGTGCCAATCTGTCGGGGAGACCCAGTCCTACAAAAGCAAAATATGTGATTGAGGACATGGATGGCAGAATTGACATGATTTTGGATGGGGACAGCAGTGAAATCGGGCTGGAATCCACGATTGTGGATGTGACCGGAGAAGTTCCCATGATATTAAGACCGGGATATATTACAAAAGAAATGCTGCAGGAAGTACTGGGGAAGGTGGAAACGGATAAAACCATTCTGGATGGAAGCTGTAAAGAACCGCCAAAAGCTCCCGGTATGCGGTATCGCCATTATGCTCCAAAAGGAACCCTTACCATAGTGGAGGGAGAAGCTGCTAAGACTATGGCAACAATCAATGCCCTGGCGAAAGAGGCAAGGGAAAATGGAGAAAAGGTAGGTATTATAGGTACTGAGGAAACCAGCCATAGTTATGCCGGGGACAGTATCAAAAGTGTTGGCAAAAGAACTGATGAAGCTTCCATCGCAAGAAGCCTGTACACCATCTTAAGGGAGTTTGACGACGAAGATGTTACGGTAATTTATTCCGAATCCTTTTCGGAATGTGGTATGGGACAGGCAATTATGAACCGCCTTTTAAAGGCAGCAGGACACCGGATAATTTATGTGTGATTAAAGGAGGAAAAATATGATAGCATTAGGATGTGACCATGGCGGATTTGATTTAAAACAAAGCATAATCGAATATTTAGAAGAAAAAGGACTGGAATACAAGGATTTTGGATGTTATGACAAAGCTTCCTGTGATTATCCCATTTATGGCAGGGCTGCGGCAGAAGCGGTGGCAAGCGGGGAATGTGACAGGGGAATTGTAATCTGTACAACGGGAATCGGAATTTCCATTGTTGCCAATAAAGTAAAAGGCGTAAGAGCCGCACTTTGCAGTGAACCCCTTTCTGCAAAAATGACAAGACTTCATAACGACTCTAATGTACTTGCCCTGGGAGCAGGTGTGATTGGAAAAAATATGGCACTGGAAATCGTAGAGACGTTTTTGAATACCGAATTTTCCGAGGGAGAAAATCATATCCGGAGAATCGGTCTGATTGAATAAATAAAATATTTCCGGGGGAGGTTGCCAATGAAACGAAACGATTATATCAGTTGGGATGAATATTTTATGGGGGTTGCCATTCTTTCCGGTATGCGTTCCAAGGAC
>CAZDAT010000090.1:0-8360 GCA_964503695.1 uncultured Lachnospiraceae bacterium | reverse complement strand
TTGAACATGTGAACACTTCCTTCTTTAACTCTATTGCTATCATAACACGCATTTTGGGCAAGTCAAGAGCCAATCCACGGGGCGATTTTTCCGGAACTTTTTTCCCTTGTCAGGGCACTATGGTTGGAGGGATGTAATATGATAACCACAACAAAAATTCGCACCGATCTGATCCACCCGTCCATGCCGCTAACGGTTCACGCCGTTCAGGGGGATCAGAACACCCGCTGTCTGGAGCTGAGCCTGTATGCTTCCGGCAGCCCATTTGTCCCGCCTGAGGGCGTCTCCATGGCCATGCGCTACCGCAAGCGGGACGGCACCCGGGGCTACTATGATACCATGCCCGACGGAAGTTCTGCCTGGTCTTCCGAGGGCAATACCATCACCATCCAGCTGGCACCTCAGATGCTCACGGTTCCCGGCACGGTGGAAGCGCAGCTGGAACTGACCATGGGAGAAGAAATTCTTGGAACCTTTTCCCTGTTTATCCACGTTGCCGAAAATCCTGCTGCCGGATTTCTCCGCTCCGAGGACTATGTGAACTGGCTGAAGTGGATGAAGCAGGCACTGTCCGACCAGGTCAGCCAAATGCTGGAAAGCGGTGCCTTTACCGGTGCAATCGGCCCGGTAGGCCCTCAGGGGCCCAAAGGTGAAAAGGGAGATCCCGGTCCCGCGGGGCCTCAGGGAGAACCTGGCCTGAGCAGCGATATCACAAAGGAGTACGTGGATTCCAAACATGTGACCTTTCCGAAAACCCTCATCACTTCCGGCTGGACCGGCAGCGGACCCTATACCCTGTCGCTGATCAGCAGTGACATCCTTGCTTCCGATTTTCCCCACATTGCGCCAGTCTACGATGCGGACACAGCCACCGCTCTGGCCCAGCAGGAAGCATGGGCCGCTGTGAGCAAGGCAGAAGCGGCGGCAGGCAGTATCCTCTTTACCTGCTTTGAGGAAAAACCCGGGGTGAATATTCCCATTCAAGTGGAGGTGAACCGATAATGGGACAGGCTTTTTTGTATGGTAACCACCGTTCCGCCAGAACGAGCCGTGCCGGCGGCAATTTGACCGTACATGCCCCTGCCGGGGTCACCGTCACCGTTTCCATGGATGGCAACACCAGGTCCAGGTCAGCAGATGCCGATGGTACGGCAGTTTTCACTGCCCTTTCCGCCGGCATCTGGACGGTCACCATTTCCAACGGTTCCCAGGTCTCTACCGGCACCGTAACGATCGTGACAGATTACGCCGTGACCATGGCTTTCTTCTGTGCAACCATTTCCGTCACCTATCCTTCCGGTTCAACTCTGACCTGTACCGACGGCACGACCACGCTGACAGCCACGACCACTACCGGCAGTTATACCTTCGACATTCCCAATGCAGGAACCTGGACAGTCAAGGCCGTATCCGGTTCCAGCACGGCAAGTCAGGCAGTATCCATCGCCGCCAGTGGCCAGACGGAAAGCGTCACGCTGTCTTACTCCCTGTACCTGTACAACAATGGTGCTGTCAGCGGATATACATGGACTGCAGATGACGATCAGGACGAGGCAACCATGACAGACAAGGGCACGTATTTACAGCTGACAGCCGGAGCCAATGCTTACGCCATGTTCCGCAGCAAAAACAAAGTCAACATCTCGGGTTATCATACGCTGAAAATGACCTTGACCAATGCGTCCATGAAAGTTGACAGCGGCAATTCCATTTGGTGGGGCCTGTCTTCCACCACAGAAGTGGATGGTGACGGTATGTCCACAAAATCACAGTACAGCTCTTTCTCCGGTACGCAGGAACTGTCTGTTGATATTTCCGGTGTCAACACGTCCATGTATATTGCGCTGTGCATCGGCACACCGACAAGTACCGGTAAATTTTCGGCACGGGCAACCCAGATCTGGCTTGAGTAAGGAGGACAATATGATAAACGCATTGCATTTACTGTGGATCATCCCCGTATCCGCTTTTGTGGGCGCCATGCTCACAGCGATCCTGATCGGAGGAACCCGGGATGACCATTGACCAGGCCCAGCATCTTCTGGCTTATCTGGGCTACTACGCCGGCACTGTCGACGGTATCTGGGGCACTCTGAGCAAGTCGGCCTGCAAGGCATTCCAGAAGGATTCCGGCCTGGATATTGACGGCATTGCCGGGAAGGCCACGCAAAACGCGATGAAGCAGGCTGTTGCCTGTGACATGGAAAAGCAGGCACCTGACGGAACCTTCTGGGATACGATCCAATATTTCCGGCGGCAGGAGTTCCGCTGTCCCTGCGGAACATGCAACGGTTTTCCGGCAGAGCCGGCGGAAATGCTGGTCAAGGCAGCAGACGGGGTGCGGGAACATTTCGGAAAGCCCGCCCTGGTTTCTTCCGGTGTCCGTTGCAGCGCCCATAATGCGCAGGTCGGCGGCGTATCCAATTCCCGGCATTTGAGCGGCAAAGCCGTGGATTTTTCCGTTCAGGGTGTTTCCGCGCCCTCCGTGCTTGCCTATATCCAGCGACTGCCGGGCATTCGGTATGCATATGCGATCGACGGCAGCTATGTACATATGGACATTTTGTGAGAGAGGAGGAGATCGCAATGATCGAGACGATCGTTACCGCCCTGATCACCGGCAGCGTGACTCTGGTGGGCGTTGCCATCAGCAACAGCAAGACCCAGGCCGTTATGGAAGCCAAGGTGGACGAGTTGACCCGGGAAGTGCGGGAACACAATAACTTCGCCCGGCGCATGCCAGTGGTGGAAGAGCAGATCAAGGTCATCAATCACCGCATCGGTGATTTGGAAGCATTTCATAAACATTAAGGAGGGCAATATGAATTTTCTCACAGAAAACTGGTCCGTTCTTTTTTCCGCTGTCATTTTCCTTGCCGTTTTCCTGTGGCAGCTGGTCCGTTTCTTCCGGCAGCCATCGGAAGATCAGGTGAAGCAGGTGAAAGAATGGCTGCTCTTCGCTGTCATCGGGGCAGAAAAGCAGTTCGGCAGCGGTACCGGGACGTTGAAGCTGCGCAGCGTATATGATCTGTTCGTAGGAAGGTTTCCCTGGGTGGCAAAAATGATCCCATTTGAAACCTTCGCGCTCTGGGTCGATGAAGCGCTGGAGAAAATGCAGGAATGGCTGAGATCCGATCCGGTGATCGCAGACTATGTATCCGGTACCGGCCAAAGTTCCTGTCATGGCAAAAATTGCGCCTGAGTTCCCCACGTTCCCATTGGCAAACAAAGAAACGGTGCCCTGCAGAAAGCAGGGCACCGTCTTTTATATCCTGTTGGATTTACATCCGCTTTTTCCGGGGCAGAATGGCAACCAGTGCCATGGTGCTCAGGATCAGGGTGCCAACGGCAAGCCAGATGCTGTCGCCGGTCTTGGGGTTGGAGCTGTCCGCCGTGGTGGTGGTCGTTCCGTAGGTGTTGGTGAAGGTCATCTTCACGGTTTTGCTGCCGTGGCTGAAAACAACGGTCTGATCCACGGTTTTTGCGGTAGCATCGTAGACATCCAGCCGGTATCCGTCGTCATACTGGTTCAGCCGGAGGAAATAGACACTGTCGTCATAGGTCCAGTTATCCATCTCACTGTCCCACTCCCGGATGTAGATGCCGTTTTCGAGCATAGCCCATACCAGTTCCCGGGAACCGGAAATGGTCAGCTCTCCGGCAAAGTCACCGGTTCCCTTGATATCCACACGTCCGGTGCAGTCGATATTCCCGGACGCACTGGGCAGTTTTTCTATCCCGCAGATGTACAGACTGAAAGTCGCCTTGCCGGGTTTGGTGGAGCCACTCTGCTTGACGGTCTTGGTGAAGGGGACCGTAAAGCTGTTCACTTCTTCCCAAACGGCCGTCAGATTCAGGTCCGCATTTTCCTTGTAGGTGTCGCCGCCCTGATAGCGGTTGCCATCTTCGTCTTCCCAGCCCACCTGAATGTAGCCCTTCCGGGTGTAGGTGGCCACATTCAGGGTAAAGTCCTGGCCGTATGTCTTGGTGCCGCTGGCGATGGTGCCGGTGGCATCCTCAGCCCCCGGAGCATAGGTGATGGTGTAGGTGATGATCTCAGACTTGCCATAGAGGGTCATGTTTTCGCTGACAGTCTTGGTGAAGTCCCACTTGTCCCCCTTGCACTCGGCATCCTGGCACCAGCCGGTGAAGGTGTAACCGGTCTTGGTGACCTCCGGTGCAGTGACGGTTCCGGTGGTCACCTGCATGTGCAGGAAGGAACCGTTCAGCTGAAACACGACCTGCTTACCGGTGGTGGTTGCGGTACCGAAAGAACTCTGGGCATAGAACATGCCGTTTTTCACATCGCTGCCGAGGAGCAGATTCACCTGGCCATTAAACGTGCCGCCGTCAATGGTGCTCATGAGGCAGTTCACATACCCATTGAACACCGTACCGGTGAGGGTGGCACTGGTCAGGGTGATGGTATTGTTCACGCTGCCGCCACCAACGCTGTCGGTAACGGTCATCTTTCCGGTGCTGAACTTGATCTGGGCACCGCTGAGGGTATGGCCATTCAGGTCCAGGTTCCAGTCCTGCTGCGTTACGCTCAGGTCATAGCTCAGGGTAAGATCGGATTTCAGCTGAATATCGGTGGCACCGTTTTCGATTGCAGCCTTCAGCTCCTCTTCCGTGGTCACCTCATTGGACTGGAATTTGGCTGTCAGTGTCACATCTTCGGTAACATTCCGGGTGAAGTCCCATTGGGTCTCCCCATTGTACCAGCCCAGTAACACAAAGCCCGTCTTTTCATAAGTCACTTCGCTGGCCGGAGCGTTGGCACGGTACTGGGTCGCGATCGTGTTATTGCCATCCTGGAAGGTAATTTTGTAAATTCCCTTCAGCGTATTTACATTGCTGAAATCGCCGCCGGATACGATTCCGTTTTCGTTCTCTGCCTCTGTGCCTGTAAACACCGTTGCGGTGCCGGAAGTGGTGGTGATGGTACCCGCATTGTAAACCGAGCCGTTTACCGAGCCACCGTTGGCATTCATAGTACAGCCATCATAGCTGGAAACGCCCACTGCCCCGCTCAGCATACCGCCATTCATGGTGAACACAGCGCAATCCGCCAGCTGTACGCAGATAGAATCCCCATCAGTCACCTGGATCGTTCCACTATTCAAGATGAGCGTGCCTTCATTCACGCCCACAGCAATACCGAAATCGCCAGTGTGCTCGATGGTACCCTCACCGGTGAGGGTCAGTGTTCCATTGACTACAACAGCGTAGCTGCCGCCCATGGTTGAAGTCAGCTTATGGCCATTCATATCCAGGGTAATGTTCTTACCTTCGGGAATGATCAGCGTGCCGTCCAACGGAATATCGTCCCCCAGCTTGATGTTGGTAAAGCCGGCATTGATAAAGGTTTCCAGCGTCTCTGCGGTGGTGACGCTTTCCGGGGTATCGAATTTGGCGGTGAGGGTCATGTCTTCGGTGACATCATCGCTAAAATTCCACTGCTTCCCCTCGGAGGTGAACCAGCCCATGAAAACCTTTCCGTCAGAATCGGCGGGGGCAGTGGGTTTGGTAACGGAATAATCCCCCCTGCCAGCAGTACAGGCATACAGTTCCCCGTCAACATGAAAACGCACGAGTGCTTTAAACAGTCCACCGGTCTTAACACTACAATTCGTGGTGTCGCATTGTCCAAAATAGACCATACTATTTCCGCAGAAAATAGTGCCTGTAAGCGTACCGCCATTCAAATAGGAATTGCCATCATTCCCTTTAACAGAATATAGATTACCGGAAACGCTTCCGGCGTTCAGTTTAAACGTTCCACTTGCAATGACACCAATGCCATATTCACCGGCACCGGAAATCCTGCCCCCATTCATCGTGAACTCCGTCGATAAGCCCATCAAAACGCCCGCATATTTAGCAGAGATTTCACCGCCAGTCATGGTGAACTTTGCTGCATCACCCGATACAGCGACGCCTTCCCAGCCACCATTCAATTTTCCTCCCGCAAGGGTGAATTGGGAAGCGCTCACACTCACACAAACTCCATTGGAAGCAGTATTGACGATCTCACCGCCGCCAACGCTGTCCGTCACCGTCAGATTTGCGCCCTTTGTAACCACTATCGTAGCGCCAGTGGATCTGCTCAGCTTATGTCCATTCAAATCCAGCGTCAGGGTCTTGCCGGAGATTTCCAGGTTATCGGTCAACGTAATATCTTCGCCCAGCTTGATGGGGGTATAACCGGCTTCGATGCAGGCTTCCAGTTCTGCTTCGGTCTCGACGTTATCGGGATCTGCAAACTTTGCGATAACGGTCATGTAGTTGGTGGGCATTGTGCTAAAGTTCCACAGTTTGCCGTCTTCGGTGAACCAGCCAAGGAACTGCTTTCCTTCCGGATGGGTGGGAGCCGCGGGTTCCTGACTGACCGTATAGCAGTAAACCGTGTCATTGACCTTACAGGTCACGATTCCATAACGGCCTTCATCGGTGTTCATCTTACTCCCGATACTGGTCGCACCACCACAGTACACCAATCCCTTGTTCTTCATATCCAGCATGGATACTGTACCGCCATTGAGGTACACCGTTGCATTGGCACGAACGCCATACACCTCTCCGCTGTCCAGCGTAAACTTGGCATCCGATACACACACAAAATAGGCCATTTTGCCACCGGTACCGCTATCCTTCACGGTCAATTCACTGCCATCCTGAACAAGCACAGTATCAGCGTCGCTGCACTGCAGCACATGCCCATTCAAATCCAGCGTCAGGGTCTTGCCGGAAATGGTCAGGGCGGAGGTTAACGTAATATTTGACTCAAGTACAATGAGAGACACGCCATCATTCACTGCGGCATTCAGTTCTTCGGCTGTATAGACACGCTTGTTAACAGGCTTTCCGCCGAATTCCGTACCGGTATAACTGTACGGCACGTTCACTGTGGTTACAGGAGAAAGCCTGAAAACATTTTCATCAACATTTATTCCAGACGTCCCCAGATATGTTACACTGCTCAGGGCAGTGCAATTTCCAAAAGCTCCACCAGAAATCGTGGTTACACTGCTGGGAATCGTAACATTGGTCAGCGCATAGCAGTTATAAAACGCATTTGCAGAAATGGTTTGCACACCCTCTGAAATGGTCAGATTCGTCAAGTTATCACAGCCATTAAACGCTGCAGTACCAATAGAAGTGACAGAACCAGGAATAGTAATGCCTACCAGACTTTCACAGCAGTAAAATGCGTTCTCATCAATGCGTTCTACGCCATTCTGAATCGTCAAATCTTGTAATTGCGTGCACCTGTTAAATGCCCCAGCCAGAATGTAATCAACAGAACCGGCAATGGTAGCACTGGTCAGATTCCCGCAACCGCTAAAAGCATTAGGACAAATGGTTTCAACACCCTGCTCAATCACAATCGTCTTAATTTGATTTTTATATGTAGACCACGGATTGGTATCCATGGGGCCAGAACCGGAAATGGTCAGCGTTCCATTATCATCCAGTGTCCAAGTCAGATTATTTCCACAATCACCGCTTTTGGTTTCCAGCATAGCGATCTGCTCATTGAACCACCCAAACAGTTCTTCAAACACCTCCGCACCGGTAATGGCGGACTGTTCTTCCTCCGTCAGGGCTTCGTAAGCGTCATAAGCATCCTGCACGGCATCGTAATCCTCCGCCGTAACGGTATCCAGCGTGGGCAGAGCATCGATGAGCGCCTGGACCCGCTCCACTTCGCTGGGGACGGCAGGTTCGCTACCTTCCGTTGCCTCCGTGGCTTCGGTGGTCTCAGTCTCTTCCGTAGCTTCGGTGGCTTCCGTGCCTTCCGCAGCTTCCGTTGCATCGGCCCCTTCGGTCACTTCCGTGGCCGCCGTGGTCTCAGTCGCTTCGGTTTCTTCCGCAGCGTTCGTGGTTTCCACAGCTTCCGTTGCCCCGGTGGCTTCCGTCACTTCGGTAACGGCAGTGGGTTCCACTTCCTCCGTCCCCTCTGCCAGTGCGCCGAAGGGCACCATGGACAGCACCATTGTCAGCACCAGCAGGCCGCTCAGCAGTCGTCTTTTCATATAGATTCCTCCATTTCCCCGCTCCGCAGGGCGTGGTTTCTCACGGTTTCAGGGGTGGCTCATAGTATGTGCGCATACTATGAAGAGGGATATCCCTCTTCCCCCATTATCACCTATCCATTTTATATCACCGGACTTTCGATTGCAACAAAAAATTTTTGTTTTTTCCGATTTTTTCCAGACTCCTGCCTTATCAGGAAAAATATGGTTTCCCCTTGACAAACCATCCGGAATGTGCTAGAATACTCCGGTAATCACATACAGCCTATTGATTCGGAGTGATACCCAAGAGGCCGAAGGGGCTCCCCTGCTAAGGGAGTA
>CAZDAT010000089.1:0-8405 GCA_964503695.1 uncultured Lachnospiraceae bacterium | reverse complement strand
AGAGCCATTTTAGAGCCAAACGGCATAAAGAAACCCCGGAAACGCCCATTTTATCAGCATTTCCGGGGTTTAATCCGTTACTCAAACTCAATCGTCGCCACCGGTTTTTTCGTAATCTCATACACCACCCTGTTGATACTGGGTACTTCGGCGGTAATTCTGTCGGCGATTTTTTCAAGAATGTCATAATCAATTCTTTCGATAGTTGCCGTCATGGCATCTACCGTATTTACGGCACGGATAACACACATATATCCCATGCTTCTTGCATTATCCCTGACACCGACAGCCTTGAAGTCCGGTACAACAGTAAAATACTGCCATACCTTTTTGTCAAGACCTGCCTTTGCAAACTCGTCGCGAAGGATGGCATCCGATTCACGAAGTGCTTCCAGTCGGTCACGGGTAATGGCTCCAAGACATCTTACGCCAAGTCCCGGTCCGGGGAATGGCTGACGATACACCATTTCTGCCGGAAGACCCAGTTCGATACCGCAGGCACGAACTTCATCCTTAAATAACTGTGCCAGAGGCTCAACCAGTGCAAACTGCAAGTCTTCCGGGAGACCACCAACGTTGTGATGGGATTTTACACATTTTGCAGTCTTCGTTCCGCTTTCAATAATGTCAGGATATATGGTACCCTGTCCCAAAAATTCGATACCCTCTAATTTTCTTGCTTCTTCTTCAAAGACACGGATAAATTCGCTTCCGATAATTTTTCTCTTCTGTTCCGGGTCTGCTACACCCTCTAATTTTGTTAAAAATCTTTCCGTGGCATCTACATATACCAGATTTGCATCCAGCTGATTCTTAAAGACCTCCACCACACTTTCGGATTCATTTTTTCTCATAAGTCCATGATTTACATGCACACATACAAGCTGTTTGCCGATTGCCTTAATTAAAAGTGCTGCCACTACAGAAGAATCCACACCACCGGATAATGCAAGCAATACTTTCTTATCTCCCACCTTGCGGCGAACCAGTTCAATCTGGTCAGCGACAAAATTCTTCATATTCCAGTTAGCTTCCGATTTACATATATCAAAAACAAAGGCTTTCATTTCTTCCTCTGTTGGAAGTACCGCAAACTGCTTTTCACATTTGCTCTGCGGATAATCAATGGAAATCATCGGAATGCCTAAGTCATAAAGAGCATCCGTAACTACCACTTCTGCACCATCCACAACACGGTTTTCACCGCCATTTAAAATAATACCTTTCACATTTTCCAATCTGCCAAGTTCCTCAGGGGTAATATCATGAGGATGAATCTCACTATAAACACCCATGTCACGAATCTGACGGGCAACTACAGTATTTTCGGTACTGCCAAGGTCAAGAATAACAATCATGTCCTGTTTCATCTGTTTTTCTCCTTTGATAATAAGTTCCAGACTTTTGTTTATCCTGCTTAAAACCAAAGTCTGTTAAAAAATTTTTTGCTTTACCTGAAACCTTCCATCCCTGCATCTTTTTTCTAAAACCCCAGGTTATTACAATCTGACGTTTTAAGAACATACTGCTTTTTCATACAGTATGTAAAAAGAAACATTTACGACTTTTTTATTATATACTCCCCCTTAATCTGTTGCAATATTTTTTAAATAATTTTTACGACTTTTCCTTATCCAAGGACTAAGCTGAAACCCAAACTGCCGGAGCCAGAAAATCACAGATTCCATGATTACACGAAACCTATGACCTTCTGCCTCCGGCAGCTTTTATCCTTAAATACCTTCTTATTTCTTAGGAATCTTTTTATCCATTTTTAAAATATGATTTACCAGCCACATAAGCAGGAAATCTACCAGCTCAATCAGATACTGCTGCTGGTTGTCATCCATGTCATCCAGATTAATGTCGTTTAATTTATCCACGAACATTTCATGCGTTTTTCTCTGTACATCCAATCCTTCATACTGAATGCTTTCCATATATTCTTCTTCATCAGCAAAATGACGAATGGTATAGTTTTTTAGCTCCTCCAGCACACTCATGATTTCATCATATTTATCATGCAGCAGTTCTTCCGCTATCAAATCATTGGCTCTTTTGATTATCATAAATAAGCCTTCATGTTCTTCGTCAATCAGTTCGATTCCGGTACGGTACTCCTCCGTAAAAGCAAACATATCCTTGCTTTCTTCCTTCTTAGCATCCATTTTCTGAAATACACCAATCATGGTATCACTGCTTAAAATATGGGCAAACAGCCAGCGGGAAACAAACTCAAGAATTTTCTTAACGGTTTCCTTATCGTCTTTTGATTTAATATCCCCCAGTTCCATTTCCTTTAATTTTGCTACAAATTCCTGATGCATCTCTTTCTGTCTCGGCAACTCCGGGTCATTTATCTGCATCATATACTCTTCTTCATGTGCAAAATGCTGTACTGCATAATCGTTCAACTGCCCGAACAGCTTCAAGACATCATTTCTTGTCACATTATCCTTTAAGAGCAAATCCGCAGTTTCATTTACCATCTCAAACAGTCTGCGATGCTCATTATCAATCTGCTCCACACCAATCATACAATCTTTTGTAAACTGATACATCTTTTCACCTCTTTTTTCCATTTCGTATAAATCAACCGCCTATGTAACAATGCAGGGAAGTATTACTTTCTATCATTTCCTTAAATTCCTGCATTTTTTCGTTCTCCGGACTCTTCGCGTCTCCCATGGGATATTCTCTTCCCAGGCCTTCATACTTTCCTCTTCCGTAAGCATGATAGGGCAGAATATGAATCTTACTTACTCCCGGCAGATTGTCTGCAAACTTGGCAATGTCCATAAGCTCTTTTTGAGTATCATTAAAGCCCGGAATCACCGGTACACGAATCACCAGCTCGGTCTTGCGGCTCATGGCAACCCTTACTGCATTTTCCAGCATCTGTCTGTTCTCATGACCTGTAAATTCCTTGTGCTTATTTGCATCAATATGTTTAATATCCATTAAGTATGTATCTAAATACGGCAATAATTTTTCAATGGTTTCATACTTTGCAAATGCCATGCTTTCTATGGCGGTACTAAGACCCATTTCTTTTGCCGCCTTTAAAAGTCCCAGGGAAAACTCCGGCTGTAATAAACATTCTCCGCCGGACAGGGTAATTCCCCCGCCGGACCGTTTGTAATAAGGAAGGTCTTTTTTCACCGTTTCCATAACCTCTGCGACCGTCACATCTTTTCCCATGACCTTGGGTTTTCCATTTATCATCATGGTTTCCACGTCAAAAGACTGGGACTCCGGATTACAGCACCATTTACAGCGAAGGGCACAGCCTTTTAAGAAAATAATGGTTCTGATTCCCGGACCATCATGAATGGAATATCTTTGAATATCAAATATTCTTCCGGTAACATTCCTGTAATCATTCATGTTCTTTCCCTCTCCTTCTTACCAGTCTTTTGCCTGTTCCGTTCTCTTAATAATATCATCCTGCAATGATTTGGACAAGGTTGTAAAAAGTGCGGAATAACCGGCTACCCTGACAATCAGCCCACTGTATTTTTCCGGATGCTTCTGTGCATCCAGTAAAGTTTCCTTATCCACTACATTAAACTGCATATGCATACCCTGCTGGTCAAAGAATCCGCGTATCAGGGAAATAAAGCTTTCCAGTCCCTTCTCTCCTGCCATGGCTGTGGGATGCATCTTCATATTAAACAAGGTTCCGTTGCTTGCAATGGCATGGTCTAACTTTGCCACCGAATTGCAGGAAGCAGTGGGACCACTGATATCATAACCGGAGGTAGGACCTACGCCATCTGCTACCGGGGTGTGTGCCAGTCTTCCGTCAGGAGTTGCTCCCGTCTGGGCACCTAAGGGTACATTCGCTGATACCGGATAGAGACCTGCCTGGAAAATACCTCCCCGGGGATTTTTATATTTTTCTAATGGTCTGGTGTAAAGATAAGCCGCGGCAGTTGCCAGCTCATCCACTTCATCAATGTCATTTCCATATTTTGGAAGCTCCAGAATCATCTCATGAATCTCTTCATACCGCTTCTTTTCTTTTTCTGGCAATTCCATTTCCAGTACCGCTTTTATGGCGGTCTGCAAAATCTCCGGTGTTACCTGTTTTCCCGCCTCCTCCAGAGATTTTCCTACCTGCATTGCAATTTCTCCGGCGGTAATGGCATCTAAGCCTTTTCCATAATTTAACTCCAGGGCTCTTTTCAGTTCTCCCATGGTCACCCGCTTTTCTTCATATACCAGCTTCTTGACAGTGTATAAAGAATCTGCCACGTTGGCAATGCCAAAGCCCTGCGGTCCCGTAAAGTTGTAGATGGCTCCGCCTTCCTGAATACTCATACCCCGTTTCATGCAATCATCCACAAGGCAGGATTCAAATGGCAGCGGTGCCAGCTTTGCATGGGCGATATCAATGGCATTATTTGCATTGACCATAAGCTCAATATTATATTCCATCTGCTTTTTATAGGCTTCAAAAAATTCTTCAAACGTCTGGAAGCTTTCCACGTCTCCGGTCTGGATGCTTGCTATTTCTCCCTTATCATATCCATTGGAAAATACCATTTCAAGAGGGCGGCACATATTAAAGAATGCAGAATCGTGCCAGCCTTCTGTTTTTCCCGGCACCTGCGGTTCCACACAGCCGATAATGTTATAATTTCTTGCCTCTTCCATCTTAATTCCACGATTTACAAGTGCAGGAATGATAACCTCATCGTTATAATATGCCGGAAGTCCGATTCCGGTTCTGGTAAGCTCTGCTGCACGAAGCAGTAATTCTTTACTGGAGCCATGCCATACACGTATGGATAAAGATGGCATGGGTAAAAATACGTGTTCGGATGCGGTAATGCACATAAAGGACAAATCATTGGTTGCATCCTGTCCCTGCACCGTCTGTCCTCCTACAATCAGGTTCTGGAACAGGGAATATCCTGCAAAGCCTTCCGCACTTGACGCATCACGGCATTTATTTAAGTCGTTTAATTTTACCCAGATACAGTCAATCAGCTCCTGTGCATACTCACGAGTCAGTGTTCCCGCTTTTATCCCTTTTTCATAATAAGGATACATATACTGGTCAAATCTTCCCGGTGAAATGGAATGTCCACTGGATTCTATCTGAAGCACCTGCTGGATAAACCAGAAAGACTGACAAGCCTCCTGAAAACTTTCTGCTGGATACTGTGGTACTTTATTACATACCCTTGCTATCTGCAAAAGCTCTGCTTTTCTAACCACATTTTCTTCTTTTTGTGCCATATCCTGTGCCAAAACTGAATACCGTCTTGCATAAGCAATTACTGCATCACAGGAAATAATCACTGCTTCTAAGAAACGCATTTTTGTTGCATAGTCAGCATCTCCGAAATGGCAGGCTGTTTTTTCTTCTTCGGCTCTTTTCTTCACGCCTTCCAGGCCCACGCGGAGCACTTCTTCATACTGAACGGTTACGTGTCCTACACCATTATAAAAATAATTGCCCGGTGTGAAGAAGTTGTGCTTCATGGCACGATGGGTTTCCTCTGCCATATAGGAAGAAGCCAGTTCACTGGTGGTCTTTCCTTTCCAGTAAGCATTTGCCTTTGCAATTCTTTTTTTCGTTTCATCCGCAATATAGAAAGGGTCTGCACTTCGCGTTGCCACGGTCTCAAATTCTGCTTCTAACCAGTCATACGAAAACTCCGGATAGGTCTGGCATCCCCTGGGGGCGATTGTAGTGCTTCCTACAATTAACTCATCCGGTCTTATGATAATAGGAATATTTTTTAAAATATGTTCAAAAGCACGTGCTTTTCTTAGAATCACAGGCTGTCCTTCGGTTGCCTGGTATGACTCTGTAATCAGTTCTGCCCTTGCAGCTTCTATTTCCGGCATCTTTGCATATAAATGTTCCACTAATCTTTGAATACGTGGTGATTTTTTTACCGGAGTCGCATTGTAAGTATTCATCACTTCCTCATTCCTTTCCTATATTGTTCTGATTTATGAGATAACCTCCTGTACCTCTTCTGGATACAGGCACTGAATATTCAATTTTTTAAAAGCTTCCATCCATCTTGCATCGGGTTTTTTATCTGTCACTACCACATCAATTTTTGACAAAGGACATATGGTGGAAAATGCTACTTTGTCAAATTTCGATGAATCCACTGTCAAATATACCTTTTTTGCAGCTTCCAGCATACTTTGCTTGATACTTCCCATTTCATCTTTTCCCTCGGTAACTCCCTGCAGAATATCCACACCCTTACAGGACAAAAACACTTTATCCGCATGATATCTTTCAATGGATTCCACTGCCCTTTTTCCCAGAAGTGACATGGAGCCTGCCTTTAAGAGTCCTCCGGTAGAAATAATATCCCAGCCGGACACATCCGATAACTCCAGCAAGTTTTCTATGGAGTTTGTAATGATGGTAAGGTGTTTCTTCTGTTTGATGTTCTTTGCAATAAATACCGCAGTTGTGGAAGCATCCAGAAAAATATGTTCTCCGTCATTAATTTCCTTACTGATTAAATCTGCTATTTTCTGCTTTCCAATGGAATTTGCCTTCCAGCGTACATTAAAGGGAAGGTCAATACTGCCGATTTCATTAATGACTGCCCCGCCATAGCTTTTTATCACATGACCATCTTCTGCAAGCTTATCCAAATCCCGCCGGATGGTTTCCTCCGAAACACTGAATTCCTTACTCAGTTCACTGACTATTACCTTCTTTTCCGCATGAACCTTTTCCAAAATTAATTTTCGCCGTTCTGCTGCAAGCATGTATCTTCACCCTTTACATGATATATTTCATTAATTTATCTGAAGGCCGTGCAATCACTGCACTGTCTAAGAACATACCTCTGTCTGCCGCTTCTGCTTTTGCTTTTTCTATGGCTGCCGTAACCGCGGAGACACTTCCTGTCAGTGTCATGTAGCTCTTTCCGCACATTCCTTTTGCAAGGCGAAGCTCTAATAAATCCACAATCGCTGTTTTTGCCGCAAAATCTGCTGCTACGATAAGTGCTGATACATCATAGGTTTCCAAAATCCCTAAAGCATCAATTTTTTCTACCTGATTGGTTCCATAGATTGCCGGGAAAATGGATTCGTGAGGATTGCCCAGCACAAAGGTATCGATTACCTTATCACCATATCTTCCTTTTACGGAATCTACAGACGCACGCACCGCACTTAATTCTCCTGCAACCAAAACTACAAATTTACCAGGACAGGTTACCTCTGCCTGTAAGATATCTACATCTGCTGCTTTTGACATATCATCTGCTGCTTTAAATCCGGTGGAAACCGTAGTTAATTCCACCATACCAATTGCTCTTGCCATATTTTCTTCCTTCCTCGTGAAAGCTTTCTTTTCAAGCTTTCACGATTATGCTTTCCTTTCAAGCTTACAGGCAGCTTTTTTTCCTATATCTGCTGTCTGATTACTTTATTTTTCTGCCTTTATCACGATTTCTTTTTCTGTTACTTTCTCCACAACTCCATCAATGGAGCTGTGAATTGCCACACTTAAGCCTTCTCTTGCTTCTGCAATCTTCTGTCCGCTGATTACCTTGTCGCCTTTTTTTACCACCGGCATGGCAGGTGCTCCTATATGCTGGCTTGTGGGAATCTTGACCCTCTTTGCAGCCTGCAATTCTTCTTTGAAGGGTGCTGCCTTATCGTATTTATCAAGTCCTAATCTGGCAGCCAGCCTGTGTACCGGAAGCTTTCTTAACTCTCTGTCCTCTTCTACCGGTGCCGGTTCTTGTTTTTCCACTTTTATTCCTGCACCCCGGAGTCCTGCTTTAAATTCCTGTATAATGGACTTTGGTGACAGCCCCTGGGGACAGGCATAATTTTCACAGATTCCACAGCCGCTGCAATAAGCCGCATTGGTAAATACACTTAAGTCACTGGTATCATTATTGGCTACTGCCCGCATGATTTTATGTGGCTCTATTGGGTGTCCAAGAGCATGTCTGGAACACAAATCCGTACAGGTCCTGCACTGACAGCAGGAAGAGGATGCCCTTTTCTTTTCCACAGACAGGTTCTTATTCATCTTTGCCACTATTTTGTGCTCTTTTGGCAACAGGATAATGGCATTTGTTGTCTTGGTAATTACCGTATTCTCCGTTCCCAGTCTTCCCATCATGGGACCGCCCATAACAAAAGAGGGATTTTCCACGGTCGGTTTTCCTGCCATGGCAATGGTATCTTTTACAGAGGTTCCCAAGGGAACCCTGATGGTTACGGGATTATCAATTTCTCCCACAACAGATACTAATTTACTGGTTACCGGTGCAGCTTCATAAACTGCTCTATATAAATTGTACATGGTTTCCACATTGTACACGACCACATTCTCATCTATGGGAAGTCCTCCCGGCTTAATCACCCTTCCGGTGGCTTCATATATTAAAACTACT
>CAZDAT010000088.1:0-8710 GCA_964503695.1 uncultured Lachnospiraceae bacterium | reverse complement strand
CACCATGGAAGAATTTGAAGAAGCAGTTTCGAATCTATAACATGTCAGTAAAATGGTTGACAGCAATATTTTAAAGAATATCTGCTGAAAAATGGTATTATTTACAGGATGGATGAGTAGAAGAAAAGTTTCAAAATCAGTATTTTGTAAATGATAACAAAAACAAATCCATACAGGACTTAATTTAAGACCTGTATCCGTACAAAGTATTTGTGAAAGAAAAAGCATTATAAGTATGCGAGATTAAAAAGAAAGATGCTTTGTGTCGAAAATTAGTAACAGGATAGAAATATTTTGTATCAAAAACAAATCAAATTTACACCGACAGAGGAAATCCAGAAAAAACAATTCTAAAATTTTGAATGATAAAAGACTTATTTTGACTCAATATTATAAACTTTTCTTAACAGCAAGAAAAATCCTTGTAAGTGATGCTGAAAGGAAACTTAAAAACAAAAATATTGTGAAAACAGCAAAAGTAATATATAATTATTCTAACAGTATTTGCACAAGGAGGTATCCAGAATGAAAAGAATAGGTATGTTAACCAGTGGCGGTGATTGCCAGGCATTGAATGCAGCCATGCGTGGAGTGGTAAAATCTCTTTTAAACAGCGGAGAGCAGGTAGAGATTTACGGATTTTTAGATGGCTATAAAGGCTTGATTTACAGCAATTTCCGTATGCTCACATGGGCTGATTTTTCGGGAATACTTACGAAAGGCGGCACGATTTTAGGAAGCAGCCGTACCCCGTTTAAGACCATTAAAGACCCGGATGAAAACGGAGTGGATAAAGTAGATGCCATGTTACAGACTTACCACAAGCTGCGTTTGGACTGTCTGGTGATTTTGGGAGGAAACGGAACGCATAAAACAGCAAATCTCTTAAGAGAGCATGGACTGAATATTATCACACTTCCCAAGACCATTGATAATGATTTATATGGAACGGACATGACCTTTGGATTCCAGAGTGCAGTTGATATTGCGACTAATTGTATTGATATGATTCACACAACGGCTTCCAGTCATGGAAGAGTGTTTATTGTGGAAGTAATGGGACATAAAGTAGGTTACTTAACACTGAATGCAGGAATCGCAGGAGGAGCAGATATTATTCTGATTCCGGAGATTCCGTATGATTTGGATAAAGTGGTGGAAGCCATCGAAAAGCGGCATGAAAGAGGAAGCAGATTTACCATTCTTGCCGTGGCGGAAGGAGCGATTTCCAAAGAAGATGCCAAGCTTTCCAAGAAAGAATTAAAAGAAAAGCAGGCAAAGAAAAAGCATCCGTCTGTTTCTTATGAGATTGCAGAAAAGATTATGGAAAAGACCGGAAAAGAAGTTCGTGTTACGGTTCCAGGTCATACCCAGCGAGGCGGAACACCCTGCCCTTATGACAGAGTATTTGCAAGCCGCCTTGGTGCAGAAGCCGGCCAGTTGATTTTAAAGGGAGAATACGGCTTTATGGTAGGTTACAAAAACAGGGAAATCGTAAAAGTTCCTCTGGATGATGTGGCAGGCAAGCTTAAAATGGTTGACCCGAAATCCAGCATTATTAAAGAAGCAAAGATGTTAGGTATCAGCTTCGGTGATTAAAAGTTGAAGAATATCCGGTAAGAAATAATTAATTTAAATAAATTATGTTAAAGGCTGTTGCGATGATGAATGAAAAACTCAAGATTGCAGCAGCCTTTTTTCTGATTTTAATTTTTGATATGAGAATGGTGAATGAAAATATTTAAAAATTCGAGTTTCGAAAACACCTGGAATATGGTATAAATAAAAGGGGAATATTTGTTTGGAAATGATATCTGAAATATCAGGTAAAATAAATTTTAAATGGAGAGAACGTAAATGTCATATACAGCTCTTTATCGTAAATTCCGGCCGGACAATTTTAAAGATGTAAAGGGCCAGGAACATATTGTAACTACTTTAAAGAATCAGATTCAGGCAGACCGCATCGGCCATGCTTATCTGTTTTGCGGTACCCGTGGTACGGGGAAAACTTCCATCGCGAAGCTGTTTGCAAAAACCGTAAATTGCGAACATCCCATAGACGGCAGTCCGTGTGGGGAATGTGCATCCTGCAGGGCAATTGCCGCGGGAGCCAGCATGAACGTCATTGAAATAGATGCCGCCAGTAATAACGGAGTGGATAATATCCGGGAAATTGTAGATGAAGTGTCTTATTCACCGGCAGAAGGCAAGTATAAAGTATACATTATTGATGAAGTTCATATGCTTTCCATAGGTGCCTTTAATGCGTTGTTAAAGACCCTGGAGGAACCGCCGTCTTATGTGATTTTTATTCTGGCGACCACAGAGGTTCATAAGATTCCCATTACCATATTGTCCCGCTGCCAGCGTTATGATTTTAAACGAATCAGCATAGAAACCATAACTGCCAGGATGCAGGAGCTGATGGAAAAAGAAGGGGTGCAGGCAGAAGAAAAAGCACTCCGCTACGTGGCAAAAACAGCTGATGGCTCCATGAGGGATGCGTTAAGTCTGTTAGACCAGTGTATTGCTTTTCATTTTGGACAGGAACTCACATATGACAAAGTACTGGATGTATTGGGAGCTGTTGATACGGAAGTATTCAGCCGCCTTTACAGGTACGTTCTTAAAAAAGATGTGACAGGCTGTATCGGCTTGTTGGAAGAAATCATCATGCAGGGAAGAGAACTGACCCAGTTCGTATCTGATTTTTCCTGGTATTTAAGAAATTTGCTTTTAGTAAAGACATCTGATAATATGGAAGATATTATTGATGTGTCCAGTGAAAATCTGACCCGTTTAAAAGAAGAGGCACAGGAAACGGATATGGAGACTGTGATTTTTTATATTCGTGTTTTTTCGGAGACGGCATCTAAGATGAAATATGCTGCACAAAAGCGGATTTTACTGGAAGTTGCACTGATTAAATTATGTAAACCATCCATGGAAGCAAATACAGATGCACTTTTAGAGCGTATTCGGGCTTTGGAAGAAAAAATAGAAAGCGGTCAGATAACTACAGTGGTACAGCAGACCGGACAAAGTCAGAATGCACAGACTCAGAATTTTTCAAAACCGGAAATTCCAAAAGCCATTCCGGAAGATGTGAAACAGGTAGTCGCAAAATGGCCCGGAATTGTGGGAAATGCCCAGATGCCCCTAAAGCTTTATTTGAAGAATGCCAGGTTAAGTCTGGGTGGAGATAACAAGCTGAATCTGGTGGTTGAGGATGGTGTGGCATCGGATTATCTGAAACAGGAAGGAAGCAGGGAACAGGTGGAACGGCTGATTGAAGATTATATCGGAAAAAAGGTGGAGATTTTTGTTCATTCGTTAGATGCAGGAAAACAATTTGAAAACAGCTATATTGATCTGTCAAAGATTATTAATATAGAAATAGAAGAAGAGGATTAAAAGGAGATTAAACATGGCAAAAAGAGGCGGATTTGCCGGAGGAATGCCCGGTAATATGAATAACTTAATGAAACAGGCACAGAAAATGCAGCGTCAGATGGAGGAAAATCAAAGAGAGCTGGAAGCAACCGAATTTACTGCAAAAGCAGGGGGCGGAGCTGTTGAAGTAACTGTGACAGGAAAAAAACAGGTGACGAATATTGTATTGTCCAAGGATGTGGTGGATCCGGATGACATCGAAATGCTGCAGGATTTGGTCATGGCGGCTGTGAATGAGGCCATGAAGCTGGCAGACGAGGCAAGCACCAACATGATGAGTAAAATGACAGGTGGTCTGGGTGGAGGATATCCGTTCTAATGGATTTGTACAGCGGACATATTAACAAGCTAATAGAAGAACTGGGCAGTTTGCCGGGGATTGGAGAAAAATCTGCATCCCGTATTGCGTTTCATTTAATTAATATGCCAAAGGCGAAGGTGGAACGGCTGGCAAATACCATACTTTCCGCCAAGGAGCATGTACGATACTGTAAGGAATGCTATACGCTGACGGATCAGGAGCTCTGTCCCATCTGCTCCAATGAAAAAAGAGACCATTCTACCATTATGGTTTTGGAGAACACCAGAGATTTGGCAGCTTATGAGAAAACAGGAAAGTATGAAGGCGTGTATCATGTTTTGCATGGTGCCATTTCCCCCATGATTGGGATAGGACCCAATGACATTAAATTAAAAGAGCTGCTGCAAAGATTACAGGGGAATGTAAAAGAAGTAATCATTGCAACCAATTCCAGCCTGGAAGGGGAAACGACGGCAATGTATATCAGTAAACTCATCAAACCTACGGGTGTCAAGGTTACAAGAATTGCAAGTGGTGTTCCCGTCGGGGGAGATTTGGAATATATCGATGAAGTTACTTTGCTGAGAGCTTTAGAGGGGCGTATTGAATTGTAGTAAAGTAAAAATGGGAGGTACAAATTATGCAAAAAAGAAGTTTTGGAAAAACCAAAGATGGTAAGGAAGTCTTTTTGTTTTCTCTGGAAAATAAAAACGGCGTAAAGGCAGAAGTGACAAATTTTGGGGCAGAACTGGTCAATCTCTTTGTTCCTGATAAGGAAGGAAATGTCCGGGACGTGGTTTTGGGATTTGATGATGTCTCAGGATATGAAGACAATCCCAGCTTTTTTGGTGCGGTGATTGCCCCCAGTGCAAACCGCATAGAAAATGCCTGTTTTGAATTAAATGATGAAATCTATTTTCTGAAAAAAAACAATGGACAAAACAATCTTCATAGTGATGAAGTGAAAGGTTCCCATAAGAGAATCTGGGATTATTCTGAAAATGATAACAGTGTTACCTTTACCTTAAAAAATGCGGACTGTGAAATGGGATTTCCGGGAAACAAAGAATTTAAAGTTACTTATACCCTGAATGAGGAAAATGGGCTTGAAATTCATTATGAAGCTGTCAGTGATAAAAATACAATCATTAATCCTACCAATCATTCTTATTTTAACCTGAAAGGTCATAAAGCAGGAAATATTGAGGATCATAAGATTGTTTTAATGGCATCTTGTTATACTCCTGCGGATAAGTATTCCATCCCTTACGGAGAGATTGTATCTGTGGAAGGAACCCCCATGGATTTGCGGCAGGAAATGGTGATTGGGGACAAGATTGATTCTGATTTTGAACAGTTAGAGTTTGCCGGAGGCTATGACCATAACTGGGTTACGGATAATTACACCGGTGAAGTGCGTAAGATTGCAGTGGTGAAATCGCCGGATGAAGCCTGTGTTATGGAAGTGTATACAGACCTTCCGGGAGTACAGTTTTATGCAGGAAATTTCATAGATTCCCAGAAAGGAAAAGATGGGGCAGTGTATGGAAAACGAGACGGTCTTTGTCTGGAGACCCAGTGCTATCCGGATTCCATACATAAACCGAATTTCCCATCGGTAGTATACGGACCGGGAAGGGATTATAAATCCACGACGATTTATAAATTTGTAACTGTTTAGAACTACGAAGTTTTTTAATAGGCGAAGTTATTGTATTAAAATTTGTTTTTATGATTTTTAAAAGCAATATTTTATCTGAAAACATTTTTGTTTAAAGATGTTTTGGATAAAATGTTGCTTTTTTAATACAGGTTTACGGGAGAAAAAATCTTCTTAATTTATGGTTTGTCGAAAAAAAGTGTGGAGGGCATGACAGGATTTGATAAAAAACGAAAAATTCTAATGATATATTGAAAAGAAAAAAGGCGGTGAAAGAGTCTGTCGTACAGGAGGCAAATATGTCAAGAATAAATCAGGTCATGCAAATGGGAGAGATAGGAGAAAATCTGCATTTTTATATTGAGGATTATGCCTATACATACTTGAAAAAACAAAAGGGAAGAGAGAAAAACAAATATTTTTTATATGGAGAAAAGGAAGAGGACAAGAAGTGTACAAAATTGTATGTTTATGGTGTGGCTGAAAAACCCAAAATGGAACAAACTTATTTTAAGGAGTATTACCCGATAGGATTTTTAAAATTAAAAGAAGAGGAAATGAATTTTATATCCCTGAAAGGGCAGGAAGAGCCAATCATGGGTTTTTATGTGTTTTATGCCCCAAATCAGGCGATGCAGGAATATCTGGTAGACCATCGGGAAGAAGAAGCGGAAAAGAAACCGGAACAGCGAAAAAGAAAACTGGGCGAAGAAGATTTTCTTCCCATGAAGGAAAAACTGGTTACTGTGAAAAAACAAAAATACCGGAAAAAGAAAGGAGAGTTTAAAAATGAGAAGTTTCTTTTGCCCATTACGGGAATATTTGCGGCGTGTGTTATTTTATTTGCCATGACCACGGTAAATGGAAGAAAGAAAATAGAGATTTTTAAACAGGTGGTTGCAGAAACCCTTTCGGGAAGTGTTATAGATGCGGCACAGGAGGAATTTATTATAGAAGAAAAAAATAGCAGTGATAAAGCCACAGTGATGGATGATTCTGAAGACGCACCGGCAGGGCAGGAAAACCAGGGTGAAGAAAATATGCCGGAAAATGAAGAAATACAGTCGCAGGAAGAAGCTAAGATTCTTACACCGGAACAGGTACAGGAAAAAAAGGAACCGGAAGAATATATTGTCAAAGACGGAGATACTCTGGCTGCTATCTGTAAACGTAAATATGGTTCGCTCTCAAAAATGCAGGAAATCTGCACCATGAATGAAATTAAGAATGCAGATTATATAGCTCCGGGACAAAAAATCTATTTACCTTGAGAAAAGTATGTTATAATATGAAATCAGTTAAAGAAGCATGATATGAAATAAAAAAGAATGTTTACAAAAAGAATGAGGAAACATGGCAGGAATAAAAAAAATTGCTCCTTTCAGGGAAAACAAAAATACAAAACGTGAATTTGAACAAAAAATAAAAGCACACCGACGGAGCCACTTTATAAAAATAGCTTCCTTTGCCGCTATCGGTATCGTCATTGCGGCATCGGTATTGTTTTTGTGGGATAATTCTGTATATACATCCTATACCCAGATAAGTTCCTTTCCCAGAATCAGTGCAAGCAACAGTGTATGCCTGAATCATAACGGAAGAGTGCTTACATATAGTAAAGACGGTATCAGCAGTATGGATACAAAAGGGAATGTAATCTGGAATGAAACCTACCAGATGCAGAAGCCTATTGTGAAAGTAAATGAAAATGCGGTGGCAGCAGGAGACTATAACGGACATATTATTTATGTTCTGGATGAAAAAGGAAAAGTGGGAGAAATTGATACCAATCTTCCGATTAAGGATTTATGTGTTTCCAAGACGGGAATTGTGGCGGCGGTTCTGGAAGATAATAAAGTGACCAGATTGAATTTGTATGATTCTACAGGCAAAGAACTGGTGAAATCCGAATCCAGAATGAACCAGAATGGTTATCCTCTGGCGGTGGCTTTGTCAGATACCGGAGAAGTGATGGAGGTCTCCTATTTATATGTAGACAACGGCTCCATGAAATCCAGTGTTGCATTTTATAATTTTTCGGATGTAGGTCAGAATAGTGTGGACCGGCTGGTCAGCGGAAACGAATATGCAGATACCGTAATGCCCTGTATTGGATTTTTGGACAAGGATGCAGCTTTTGCGGTAGGAAGCGGAAGAATCAGTTTTTACCAGGGTGCGGACAAGCCGGTAAGTGTGGCGGAAAAATTGTTAAGTGAAGAGATTCAGGCCGTGTATACAGGAAATGAAAATATAGGACTGGTTTTTATAGATACCACCGGAGCATCTTTGTATCGGATTGATGTATATGATAAAAAAGGGAATCTGATTTTTAATCAAAGCATAGATTTCGATTATCAAAAGGTTTTAATCGGCAGGAATTATGTGCTGGCATATAATAATTTGGAGTGTGTTATGTATAACCTGGCGGGAAAAGAAAAATACAGAGGTACTTTTGCGAAAAGTGTCAGTCTTCTGATTCCGGCAAATAAAACAAACCGCTTTATTATGGTAACATCAGATTCTGTTGATGTTATTGAATTAAATTAATTACAGAAAGAAGAAAAAGATGAATATAACCTTAATTCTTGTATTTTTAATTATGATTTCAGCCCTCGTACATGGATTTAAAAGAGGAATGACGAAAGAAATAGCAAGCCTGATTGCGTGGGCAGTTACTTTGTTTGTAATGTCGCTTGTCATCATGCTGTATACAAGCTTTCATACAAATGAAAATAAAAATATGATTTTTACTATTATTATTTTAGTAATTGTTGCAAGCGTGTATTCTGTCATACGTTTCTTTTTTAAACCTGTGAAAATCATAGCAAAGCTTCCGGTGTTTAGATTCCTGGATCAGCTTCTTGGAATTTTTGTGGGACTTGCGGAAGGATTCTTAATAGTATGGCTGATATATATATTAAATGAAAGTGGAATATTAGGGCAGTTTGGGGAAATGATTCGAACAGATACTGCAAGAAGTGAAATTCTGTCTTTCATTTATAAATATAATTATCTGGTTAAAATTGCGGCAGGTTTTTGATAGAAAAACAATTATAATAAAATTTTAAAATATAGGTTGACAAAGAGAAAAAGAAGTGATAGTATAAACAAGCTGTCGCACGAGAGCGATAGAAATTAACTTGAAAATAAAAAGTTAAAAAATTAAAAAAAGTTGTTGACAGCAAGTTTCAAGTGTGATAATATAACAAAGCTGTCGCAAAGACAACAAAACAAACAAAGAACATTGACAATTAAACAGTAATGCAATCTCGAAAATTCTTAAAGAGTTCAAG
>CAZDAT010000087.1:0-8753 GCA_964503695.1 uncultured Lachnospiraceae bacterium | reverse complement strand
TCACAAAGTGTATTTTTTATGCAAAATTTAATTTATCTTTTTTAAGCTTCTTTTTGGTCATTCAGTGAGTTAAAAAATCTTTATACATTGAATCTGAAAAGAATAACATCCCCGTCTTTTACCACGTACTCTTTTCCTTCCATGCCTACCAGTCCTTTTTCCCTTGCCGCGGAAAGGGAACCCTGCTCCAACAAATCCTTATAATTTACCACTTCTGCCTTGATAAAGCCCCTTTCAAAATCCGTATGAATCTTTCCTGCTGCCTGAGGTGCCTTGGTTCCCACTTTAATGGTCCATGCCCTGGTTTCATCTTCTCCTGCCGTCAGATAGCTGATTAAACCAAGTAATTTATAGCTTGCCTTAATCAGTTTATCAAGACCGGATTCTTTCAGACCCAAATCTTCCAAAAACATGGTCTTTTCTTCTTCATCCAATTCAGAAATTTCCTGTTCAATCTGGGCACAGATGACAAACACTTCACTTCCGGTTTCCCTGGCATATTCGCGGACTGCTTTCACACCATCATTACCTGCCGCATCATCTGCCAGTTCATCTTCTGCCACATTGGCTGCAAAAATAACCGGTTTTGCAGTCAGAAGATTTAAAGAAGCAAACAAAGCTTCCTCATCCTCATCTTCCAGCTCTATATTTTTTGCCAGCTTGCCATCCTCCAGCAAAGCCTTGATTTTCTTTAACAGTGCCAGCTCTTTTCCCAAGGTTTTATCCATTCTTGCCGCTTTTTCCACTTTGGTAATTCTTCGTTCCAGAATTTCAAGGTCAGAGAAAATAAGTTCTAAGTTAATGGTTTCGATATCTCTTAAAGGATTGATATTTCCATCCACATGAATGATATTACTGTCTTCAAAGCATCTTACCACATGTACAATGGCATCCACTTCGCGGATATTACTTAAAAACTGATTTCCCAATCCTTCCCCTTTGGAAGCACCTTTTACCAGACCTGCAATATCCACAAATTCAATCACCGCAGGGGTCACCTTTTTGGAATGATACATATCTCCCAATAATTTTAATCTGTGGTCCGGTACCGTCACGATTCCCACATTAGGGTCTATGGTACAAAAAGGATAGTTTGCAGATTCCGCACCTGCTTTGGTTAGTGAATTAAATAACGTACTTTTTCCAACGTTTGGAAGTCCGACAATTCCCAGTTTCATAATAGTTTACCTGTCCGAAAAGCCCTGGTTTTCCTGCTTTTCGCCTTTCTCTTTTCTTTTCACTTCCTGTATCTGAGGCTTTTTCCTTTGTTTCGTCTCTTTAACATTCATAAAATTTTTCAATATATTTTTCAAAGCTTTCTACATCCCTTGCCCCTGCCGTTTCAAAAGCAGAATGCATGGCAAGCTGTGCAAATCCGATGTCCGCTGAAGGAATGGAACAGTGGGAGATAGAAATATTTCCCAACGTCGAACCACCCATAATGTCAGAACGGTTATGGTAGGTCTGGTAGGGAATCTGATTTTTTTCACAGATATTCTTGACCACTGCCCCGGTGTAAGCATCCGTAGTATACTGCTGGTTTCCATGATATTTAATCACCATGCCGCCATTTAACAGGGGGTGATTCTGTGCATCGGATTTTTCCGGATGATTTGGATGCAGGGCATGTCCGTTATCTGCCGACATTAACAGACTGTTTGCAAATAACCGGGGCAGGTCGGAGCTTATCCGTAATGCCTCACCCATACGTTTTGTGGTTACCGTCAAAAAGTCGGAATCTGCTCCCTGTCTGGTACGGCTTCCCACTTCTTCGTGGTCAAAAACACAATACATCTTAATATATTGTTCATTTTCACTATTTAAAAATCCTTCCAGGGAAGTGTATACACAGCCTAAATCATCAATTCTCGGTGCTCCCACAAAAGCCTTGTCATTTCCGATAAAGCATCCCTTTTCTTTATTATAAACAAACAAATCTGCTCCCAGTATCTTTTTTTCATCTGTTTTTAATTTTTCTGCAATCAAGGAATATATTTTATCCTCTTTTTTGCAGGACCAGAGAGGCTGCATATCCACCTGCGGATTGTATTCAACCCCTTTATTAATTTCACGATTAAAATGAATGGCAACATTAGGAATCACACATAAGGCTTCTTCAAAATCCACCAGCTTTGTAACAAGGCTTCCCTCCTCTTCCACCACCACCCGGCCGGCTACGGAAAGAGGGCGGTCCAGCCATGTGGACAGAATCATTCCGCCATATTTTTCCACGTTAAATTTCACATAGGTATTTTCTAAAGTGACATCCGGATTTTCTTTCAGCTTAAAACAGGGCGAATCGCTGTGACTTGCTACAATCCGAAAACCCTCCGCCTGTTTTTGTGGCAGCTCAAAGGCAATGACAGAACTGTCATTTCTTACCACATAATATTTCTTTCCCCACTCTAAACTGTATTCTTTTTTCTCATCCAGACCTTCAAAGCCTGCCGCTTCTAATCTTTGTGTTACATTTTTTACTGCATGATAGCAGGTCGGGCTGGCATTGATAAAATCAAGCATTCCCTGTGCTTTTTCTACATAGCTCATACGTTTTTCCATCCTTTTATTTTTTCAAAGTAACCGTTCCTTTTTCCTGTAAAAGGGCAGGATAATAGGAAAGCTTGGCTTTTCGCAGACCTTCTGCCCCCATATCATCTTCCCTGTTTACATAACGGTAGTTTCCTGCTTCGTGTTCCAGAAACTGCTGGTTTATCATGGGATATGCTCCCTGCACCTCTGCAAATGCCTTTTCGATATGCACCACGAACATCTCTTTATTTAGTTCTTCTCCCAGGGTAAATGCCACAATCCGGTTTTCCACCCGCAGTACACCGCCTGTCAGTCCCAGCTCTTCAAACTGCATCAGCGCCCGTCTGGTCACACAAAACTCTGCATGCTTTTCATCTTTTTCATCACAAAGATTTCTTTTTTTCCATTCCTCTGCCATTTCCAGACATTCTTTTAGATTTTCTTTCGTCAGAGGCTCATAGCTCCAGTCAGGATTATTTTGTTTGAACTTATTGATATGGTTTCTTTTTCCATGCAGTTTTTTGCCTGCCAGAGAAATCATTTTCTCCGTTTCATATACATAATCTGCCGCATCCCGCTGGTATTCTATCTCATATTTTCCTGGAAACAGCTTCTCCAGAAGCTCAAACTTATCTTTTGTTACCACCTGCATAATAAAGGGCCTGTCTGCTTCTTTAAAATACTCCTCTAATTGTAATATAACCCGGGGCAAATGGGAAGCAGTTTCTTCATTCTTTGCCAGGGGCATATTTACAGACCACTTTCCTCTTTTCGTTATAAACACCAGCATATCTTCTATTATACAATATTCGGTATCATAAAAAGGTGCCCATAAAAAATTGTTGGCAAAAGAAGCCTCACAGCTGTCACTTTGTTCATATTCGTAATAAGACCTTATTAAGTCTTTTTTATTTAACGTAATTGGTTTTAATTTTATTTGCATTGCTCTTTCCTTTATAATTTCTATTCGTTTCAAATTCTTATTTTCAGAATATCCCGCTTTTTCCTTTTTATTCGGTAACCGCCTTGCTGCCTATTTTAATTTGTAATAAACATTGAATAAATTTAAGCGATATGATATACTATTTTAAAGGAACAACCGCCCACAAGGGGTTAACCTGTTAGAATATGTGCATAGAAATGCCACCCTTTCCTTCGGTCAAAGTTATGGGGTGGTTTTTCTATGCATTAATCATTATCTGATAAACGTAAATATGAATGTCAGTAATGTAAGAATGAACGTTCCAAAAGCCATAAGGTCTTTAAAATCAAATGATTTCTTGTCCATTTGCACCACCCCCATTCTATGTAAAATAAAACGAAGGTCAGCCACCCTGCAACACGATTGTCCTAAATTTTATTTTAACACAAATTTCTATTCTATTCAACATATATTATTTTTCTTGACAACTAAACTTGTCAATGCTATATTATAGATGACAATTATATTTGTCATATTGACAATAAAAATTGTCTTACAGTCGACTGCATTAACCTAGGAGGTGTCAACATGCCCTTATACAATAAAGTAAAAGAATATCGGGCACATCTGAATATCAACCAAACAGAACTTGGAAAGCTTTGTAATGTATCCCGTCAGACAATCAGTCTGATTGAAAGGGGAGACTACTCTCCTTCAGTTACACTGGCTTTAAAAATCGCCAGGGTCTGTCAGGTGTCGGTAGAGGATATCTTTTCCTATGAAGAGGAGGAAGAAAATGAAGAAAAATAAAAAACAAAACACTTATGTAAAATATGGTCTTATGATAGCTGTTTCTGCTCTGATTGGCGGAATTTTTGGAATTATTCTTCACAAAGCACCAGACATTTTTGCTTCTGCCAGGGAACTGCTCTCACAGCTTCTTATGTATATCCAAAACCATATACTAATCATATTATCCGTAATACTGATAATAGAGTTTTTTACTGGCGAATTTTTTATGAAAAAACTAAAAAAGCTCCTGCTGCAAGCCATGAATATGGAAGAGGAAGCCGGAGACCGCATGGAATATAAGAAGGAAAAAAATGCCGGTATTGTAACCGCCATCCTGGGGATTTGTACCTTCTTTGCTTCGACTTTCGTTGCAACAGTATATTCCATCACATATATCGAACAATTACAGCCACCTGCAGCAATTAAGCTTTTAACAGCCTTTCTGTTATATATGGCAATATACATTTATTACGGCTATTTTGGTGTACGTTATTTTAAGCTGGAACAAAAAATGGATTCGTCAAAACAAGGAGACCCTGCTTCCCTCAAATTTCAGGTGGAATATGTAGAAAGCTGTGATGAAGCCCAGAAAGAATTAATTTATCAGTCTGCATTCCGTAGTTATACACTCATGAGCCAGTGCTACAGCTTTGCCTTGTTAGCCGCCATGCTTATGCATTTAATCTGGAATACCGGAATTACTGCAATTGTGTTTGTCGGTATTCTTCAGCTTATTCATATTCTGTCCTATTTATGGTTTTCTGTGAAAAAAAGGGGAAAGAAGTTAAAACACAAGAGGTTGTCGCATTAAGATTTAACGATTAAAAAAAACAGCATTATCTACAAAAAAACTCCGTTTCACTGCGTTCAAAAGTCGTTTTATTTGTAGATAATGCTAATTTTCAAAAGTTAATTTTCTTAATGCGACAACTCTTTCTATAACTCATACAAGATAACATACCTTAATTTACTTTTTAAATAGTAGAATTATCATCTTTTTTATCCGTTTTCTTTCCCAGCTTACCCATTATCATTACAAAAACCATGATAATTATGATGGCTGTAAAGATTCCAAGCATTCCCTTCCACATAATATCCAAAGCCTGAAAAACTGTCTGATTCATAGATTTTCTCCTTTTCTTTGTAATTAACGACCATTACTTTACAAAAACTGTGATACAAGATTAATAATAAGTCCTCCTGCCACTACCGATGCTATCTGTCCGGACACATTTGCTCCTGCCGCATGCATAATTAAAATATTGGAAGGGTCTTCTTCCAGTGCCAGCTTCTGAACCACCCTGGATGACATGGGAAATGCAGAGATTCCGGCTCCTCCAACCATAGGATTTATTTTCTTTTTCAAAAACAGATTCATGATTTTAGCAAGCATGACACCGCCAATGGTATCCATCACAAAAGCAAACAGACCTATTACCATAATCATAAGTGTTTCAATTCGTACAAAATATTCCGCTCTCATGCTAAAGGAAATGGTAATGCCTAATAATAAGGTAATTAAATTGGCAAGCTGATTCTGTGCGGTTTCAGACATGGTTCCCAGCACGCCGCATTCACGAATCAGATTACCGAACATCAGAAATCCCACCAGTGCAACGGACTGCGGTGCAACCAGACCAACAATCATGGTCACGGCAACCGGAAATACAATCCGCATGGTTTTGGAAACCGATTCCGGTTTGTATTCCATATGTATGCATCTTTCTTTTTTCGTGGTTACTAATTTGATGGCAAAAGGCTGTACAATGGGAACCAGTGCCATATAGGAATATGCCGCCACTGCAATGGCACCCACATATTCTGATTTTAAAACCTGGGAAACCAAAATCGCGGTAGGTCCGTCTGCGGCACCAATTACCCCGATGGCTGCCGCATCCTTGATGTCAAAGCCTAAAATGGCTGCTAAAAGAATAGCTGCAAATATACCAAACTGTGCACCTGCCCCATATAAAAACATGGATGGCATGGAAAGCAGCGGACCGAAGTCTATCATGGCACCGATTCCGATAAACAACAAAATCGGCATGGCTTCTGATGCTTCAATTCCCACTTCAAACAGCCACTCAATCACTCCATTTGCCTGTATGCCTCCTACCGTCTGGTTCAGCACACCTGACAGGGGTAAATTTACCAGAATCGCACCAAATCCCATTGGTAATAACAGAGAGGGTTCATACTCTTTCTTAACCGCAAGCCATATTAAAAGAATCCCGATGGCAAACATGACCAGGGATTTCCATCCTCCGCCGTTAAAATCAAAAAGCGTCAAAACACCTTCCAATAAGTAATCCATGTTTTCTTCCTCCTAAAAAACTATCTGTTTTTTCTATTTCAGTCTGCATATAATATCTTTTTTGGAGATTAAAGTCAATGAATTTTTGTAACATTTTTTTTGTAATATTTTTAATTTAATGCTTGACAAGTAACCAACAAAACTATATACTATCTTTGTTGGTTACAGATATCAATATCGGGATGTGGCTCAGGTGGTAGAGCGCTACTTTAGGGAAGTAGAGGCCGCAAGTTCAAGTCTTGTCATTCCGATTTAAAAAGGTTGAAAACGAATGTTTTCAACCTTTTTTATTTAGCCTGCAAAACTTATATTATAAAAACAACACAATGCCATATCCAAAATTCAAATTCTGCAAGCCTATAACGTCATTTTTTCAGATTTCTACAACTCTTCACTGTCTAAGACGATGGTAAAAGGACCATCATTTAACAGTTCCACTTTCATATCTGCTCCAAACTGTCCGCACTGCACCACTTCTACCTGTTTTTTACATTCAGAAATAATATACTCATACAAGCTTTCCGCTTTTTCCGGTTTTGCAGCCTCTATAAAGCTCGGGCGGTATCCCTTTTTACAGTTAGCATATAAGGTAAACTGGCTGATTAATAACAGCTCTCCCCCGACACTATGTAAATCCAGATTGGTCTTTCCGTTTTCATCCTCAAAAATACGCAGACCAACCAGTTTTTTTACCATTTTGTCTGCAACTTCCTTCTCGTCATTTTCACTGACACCGATTAACACCATAAATCCTGTCCCGATTTTTCCTATTACTTCTCCATCCACACTAACCGATGCGTGTTTTACTCTTTGTATTACAAACTTCATTGTCCTTCCTCTTTCTTTTTATTTTGGTCAGGTAATTACAGCTTCTTCAAAATCTGCAAAACACCATCATTTTCATAGGTGTCTGCAATGTACTTACAAACCTCTTTGACCTCTTTTCGTGCATTTCCTATGGCTACACTATTGGGAACCTGTCTTAACATTCCCATATCATTCATATTATCTCCTATGGCAATAACTTCCGCAGGGGCAATATCATACATTTCCATCAATTCCCTTAAGGCAACACCTTTATCCACGTTTTTCTGGATGATGTTAAACCAGAACTGACCGCCCGGAACTGCCTGTATCTTTTCATGCCGATTCCATTTTTCGATAAATTCCTGTCCTACTGCCTGTTCCGAATCCACCGGGTCATAAACTCCGATACTCATAACTCCCGCATTTTGTGGAAGACTCTCAGGCATCTGTTCCAGTTCCGTAACCTTTAAGGAAAAATCTTCTCTTAAAAGATTGCAAAAATTCTGATTTCCTTTCCACGCATAGCTTCCGGTTAACGCCGAAATATAAGTCATGCCTTTTAACTCTTCCTTCAAATCACTTACCATTTCTTTAATCAGTTCATCGGGAATGGTATGTGACTTGATAATCTTTCCCTGATAAGTCAGTACCGCACCATTATCATTAATAAAAATCACATCGTCAATGACAGGTGTAAACAAAGAAACCGTACCTTCATAAGAACGCCCCGAAACTACCGCAAACAGGATTCCCTTTTCTTTTAAGCGACGGATTTCCTCAAAATATTCCGGATTTAATCCTCCTTTTCCTTCCTCCACTAACGTGCCGTCAATATCGGAACACACTAATTTAATCTTACGTAACATTTCCTTTTCCATTTTATCCATGCTATCCTTTCTTTTTATTCTTATGAAACAGACCAATTATGTAAACAGTAACAGTTCAGAAAACCAAACTGTCACCAGACACCCGGATTACATTTTCATTTTAAAACAGGTATCATTATAAAAACAGGTGTTATAGAATCTCATTTTCCAATTTTTTCCCTGCAAAATAGTCTTCCATGTTCTGCAAAGTTACTTCTGCAATATTTTTTAACGCCTCTTCCGTCAGAAATGCCTGATGGGATGTTATCAGTACATTTGGCATTGCCGTCAGAAGTGCCAGGGTATCATCCTGAATTCCCTTTTCGGAATGGTCTTCAAAAAACCACTCTGCCTCTTCTTCATATACATCTAACGCAGCACCGCCAAGTCTCTTTTCTTTTAAGGCATTAAACAAAGCCTGACTTTCGCACAATCCGCCGCGGGATGTATTTACAAGAATGGTATGAGCCTTCATTTTCTTTATTGCCTCTTCATTGATAATATATTTTGTCTGTTCTGTCAA
>CAZDAT010000086.1:0-8822 GCA_964503695.1 uncultured Lachnospiraceae bacterium | reverse complement strand
CATATTTGTGTTCATGGCAGGAGAAACATACACCGGACACCTGCATGCCATAAGTGTTGTTGTCAGCATGTCATCAGCAATCCCATGGGCGAGCTTTCCTATCACATTCGCACTGGCAGGGGCTAACATGACCACATCTGCTTTTTTGGCAAGTGAAACGTGTTCAACCTGGAACTGGAAATTACGGTCAAAGGTATCTACCAGACATTTATTTCCGGTTAAGGTTTCAAAGGTAATGGGATTTATAAAATTGGTCGCATTTTTTGTCATCAGGACATGAACATCCGCATGAAGCTTTTTTAAGGCGCTTGCAAGATTTGCAATCTTATATGCCGCAATGCTTCCGGTCACACCCAGTAATACGGTTTTATTTTTTAACATATAATTCTCCTATCCATGAAAATATTACAAATAGTTATATCTCGTAATCTTCTATGCCATTTCTTTTTAAAGATATGTAATTTTTCCTTCTTCAATTCCCCTGATGCCAAGCCCTGCCTCATCAGAAACCGTAATGTCTTTTTCCATAAACACAGCTCCCCCAAGAATCGGGTCTTCACTGCAAAGGACAGGCCCATCCAAATCAATCTTTGTAATAATCTGTTTTGCACAGGCAAGGTGTACGGCTGCATTGACACTGATTTTTGCCTCCAACATACAGCCAATCATACATTCTACACCGTAAACTTCTGCCGCGGAAGCAATTTTTAACCCCTGGTAAAGACCGCCGCACTTCATTAACTTGATGTTAATCATATCTGCTGCCCGCATCTGCATAATCTTTAAGGCATCTGCCGGAGAAAAGACACTTTCATCTGCCAGAACCGGAACATAGGAACGTTCCGTAACATACTTTAACCCCTCTAAGTCATGCCCTTTTACAGGCTGTTCCACAAATTCAATATCCAACCCCTTTTCCTGCATTCCATTTAAAATGCGGACTGCTTCCTTCGGTGTCCAGCCCTGGTTTGCATCAATCCGGATAAGGGTTTTCTTTGGCACAACCTGGCGGATGGCAGACAGACGTTCTATATCCTTCTGGGATTCCTTTCCTACCTTTACCTTCAGACAGTCATACCCCTTTTCCATGGCATAAACCGCATCCTGTGCCATGGTATCCGGGTCATTGACGCTGATGGTAATGTCCGTTGTAATGGTCTTTCTGGCTCCGCCCATAAGCTTATACACAGGAATATTATAAAGCTGTCCGTACAAATCCCACAGTGCCATGTCTACCGCCGCCTTTGCACTGGTATTTTTCAGGACACAGTTTTGTACTGCTATCAGAAGATTTTCAAAATCATCCACGTCTTTTCCAAGAATGGTTTTTGCAATATGGTCTCTGATGGCTCCTATAATTGCACCGGTAGTATCTCCCGTAATCACTCCTGTGGGAGGTGCCTCTCCATATCCTACCGCCCCCGTATCGGTATGAATCTCCACCACCACGTCTTCCACACTATTTACACTTCTAAGTGCGGTTTTAAAAGGTACCCTTAAGGGAACCGATATCATTCCCAGTCTCACATCCGTAATTTTCATGCCATACACTCCGTTTTTACTAAAAATTTTACTAAAAATACTCTAAGATTCCTTGCTTAGTGTTATTTTTTTTGCTATCATTGTATCATTGTACGCAATATCTCGCAAGATGCAAAGTATATTGGTACAAGATACAAATATTTATGAAGGGAGATCTGAATATGATCACAAATGGTTTTACTTATATTGCAGTTCTGATTTTTTTAGCTGCAATTCTTGTCTGGTTACAAAAATACACCAAAGCAAAGTTCTTTGATTTTGTACCTCCGATTGTTTTATTGTACTTATTGACCATGATTTTCTGTACACTGGGAATCTGGGATATGGAAGCCACCAAGCCTACTTATTCCGCTTTAAAAAACAATCTGTTATTTGCCATGATTTTTCTGATGCTGCTTCGCTGCGATATCCGGAAAATCTTAAAGCTTGGTCCTAAAATGTTAGGAGGTTTCTTTGCAGCCTCCATTTCCATCGGTCTTGGATTTATCATTACGTATGCCCTGCTTCATACCCAGCTTGGGGCGGATGCCTGGAAAGCCCTGGGTGCCCTTTGCGGAAGCTGGATGGGCGGTTCCGGAAATATGATTGCCGTACAGGCAGCCTTTGACATCGGGGAAGCGGATATGGCTTATGCCCTTGTGGTAGACTCCATTGACTACTCTATCTGGGTAATGTTCTTACTCTGGGCAATCAATCTGGCTCCCAAATTCAACAAATGGGTAAAAGCAGATACTTCTACCCTGGATGAGGTTTCCAGACGTCTGGAAGAAGATGCCAAGGCAAACGAAGCTCCCATTACTTTTGTAAACCTTATTCTTCTTTTGGGACTTTCCCTGGTAATTTCTGCGGTAGGTCAGAACTTTGGTGCATTTGCAAACGGAGCCTTCTCCTTCCTTGACAAATCCACCTGGACCGTACTGTTTGTTACTTTGGCAGGTTTAATCGGGGCTGTTACCCCTGTGGGAAAAATGGCAGGAACACAGGAATTATCCAACGTTATGCTTTACTGTGTAGTTGCCCTTTTAGCATCCCGTGCAAGCTTTTTGGAGCTGACAGATGCCCCTCTCTGGATTGCAGCAGGATTTATGATTCTGATTATCCATGGTATCATCCTTGTTATCTTTGCAAAAATCTTTAAACTGGATATGTTCACCTGCGGCGTGGCTTCCCTTGCCAACATTGGCGGTTCTGCTTCTGCCCCGATTTTAGCCGGTGCTTACAGCGGTGCCCTGGTTCCGGTAGGTGTTCTGATGGCTCTTATGGGATATGTTATCGGTACCGGAGGCGGTATTCTGGTAGCAAACATTATGTCCATGTTCTCATAAAATGGATGCTTTGGAATAAACATATTGTTTTTATTATCCGGTATTTACCAAAAAAGCTGGCAAAATGCTGCGGCATTAAAACTGTCAGCTTTTTTTGATATAATGCTTTGTAATCTATAAAAAGGAATTTATCTATGAAATTAACCAAGAACCTTAAAACAAAATTTAAAGACCCGCATATATCCCGGTTGCTTTTAGCTTTGGAGAGCTTTTTTGCCGCCCTTGCCATTATGAGAATCGCAAGTTTTAATTCCACAAACATTATAGCCTTTCTCTTCTGGGGTATCTGTATGGTTTTCTTTTCCACACTGCAAAAAGAACTTTCCACACTGGAAAAGGCAGCCGCAAAAAACAACAATATCATCGCTATTATTCTTTCGGTGATATTTACCTTTTTCTATTTATCCGATACCCGGAAAGAAATCGTCTCTGACTTAAATAACATGGGGTTTCGGCTGATAATTCTTCTGGCTGTTTTTTCAGGGTTGTTTTTGCTTTTTAAAAAGACAATCCTGTATCTGATGTGTAAGCTGGATTCTTTTTCTTTAAAAGATACCCGCCATTCAGAAAAACTGGTAAAACATCTTCCCCTGTACGGCTTTCTTTTATGTGTTTTATGCCGGATTCCATGGCTGTTATATTCCTATCCGGGGATTCTGACACCGGACAGCATAAACCAATTTGAACAGGTACTTAAAATGAAGCCTTACAGCAACCATCATCCATGGCTGCATACGATGACAATTTCTTTGTTTTACCATATAGGAACCCTCTTTAGTTCCACCACGAACCATGCATTTGTTTTTTATACTCTTTTTCAGATATGCTTTATGGCTCTGGCAGTTTCTTACCTGCTCTGGATGCTCGGCAAATACACGAAAAATCTGCCTCTCCTTGTAGGGCTTCTTGCCGTTTATGCCTTCCTGCCTTATCACAATGTCATGGCTGTCTGTATCTGGAAAGACGTGATGTTTGCCGGGACACTGCTTTTCTTCTCGGCTTCGCTTTTTTATTTATTAAAAGAGGGCATGAACAGACATACGGTATGTTCCTGCATTCTTTATTTTATTTCCGGTTTCCTTATGTGTCTGTACCGTTCTAACGGCTGGTATGCTTTTCTTCTCACATTGCCGTTTTTAATGATTTCTTTTAGCAGACAATGGAAAATCGCATACCCCGTTCATTTGCTTTTGCTTGGTCTGGTGCTTTTCGTAAAAGGACCTGTGATGGAGCATTTTGACGTAACACAGCCGGATTTTATAGAATCGGTTTCCATTCCTTTACAACAGGTAGGAAGGGTTATTGCAACCGGAAAGGAACTGACAAAAGAACAGGAAGAACTGCTGGCACAATCCATAAACTTAGAGGCTGTGCCCCAATTATATACGGAATACATTTCCGATAACATGAAGGAGCTGGTACGCACCTATCATCCGGAATATTTTCTTTCTCACAAAAAGGAATACTTCAAATTATGGATAGAGCTGGGGCTTAAATATCCAGACACCTATCTGGATGCCTATGTAGCCCAGACAAAAGGATATTATTCTCCTTCTGCAGTCTATGAAGTTGCCGAGGCCGATGGAATTGTTGAAAATGATACCGGACTTTACCGGGAATATCTCATAAACGGAAAATTCACCGTAAAATTAAGGGAAGTCCTGCTAAAGCTTCAGGAAATCATTCCTCTGTACGGGGCTTTCTGGAGTATGGGCTCTTTGTTCTGGTTTTCCCTGCTTTTCCTCGGACTTGCCATCTGTAAAAGGGGAATTTTTTCTTTAAGGTTACCCATGAACTGGCTGGATTTACTTACTGTCTGGATGCCGGGAATCGCCGTCATTGCCACATTACTGATTGCAACACCTGTAGCCATTGAATTCAGATATGCCTACCATCTGGCATATTGTATTCCACTCTATGCTTCCATTATGTTGATTACGAAAAAAGAAAAGGCATAGTAAAAAAGAGGCTGTCGTACTAAGATTTAATTATAATGCTTTCTTAATGCAACAGCCCCTTTTAATCTTTTTATTTTTCTTCTGTCACTTCCATATTTTCCGGTAATACCAGATTTAAGATAATGGCAACCAGAAATACGACTGCAACACAATTTTCTGCAAATACGTTTCTTACAAGCTGTGGAAATATGGCGAAAATTTCCGGAACCTGTGTAAATCCAAGACCAATGCTTAAAGACAGTGCCGCAATGGTAATGTTTTTTTGTGAAAAACCACATTTGGCAATCATCTGTAAACCGCTGATTACAATATTTCCAAACATCATTAAAGTACATCCTCCCAAAACTGCATCAGGAAGTGTAGCTAAAAATGCACCAAATATGGGGAAAAATCCTGCCAGAACCATAATCACACATCCCGTAAAAATGGCAAATCTGTTTACAACCTTGGTCATGGAAACCAGTCCTACATTCTGGCTGAAAGATGTAATGGGAAGACATCCAAACAAGCCCGATAAGGCACTGATAAACCCATCCGCGGCAAGGGAGCCGGAAAGCTCTCTGGTCGTTGCCTCCCTGTTTAAACCGGAAGAAGCAAGAGCCGAGGTATCGCCAATGGTCTCTGTGGCAGATACCAGGAAAATCACCACGATAGATATAATGGCACCTACATTAAATACAGGTTCTACCGGCAAAATTTGAGGAAGTGAAATAATTCCTGCTGATGTAATTCCGGAAAAATCAACCATTCCCATACAGGTGGCTGCCACATAGCCTACCACCAGTCCAAACAATACCGATAACTGTTTCCAGTAGCCTCTGGCAAGTATGTTAAACACAATACAGCAGATTAAGGTGATGGTCCCTAAGATTAAGTTTTCTGCTGAGCCGAAATCTTCTGCACCGGAACCGCCGCCAAAGGATGCAGCACCCACCGATAACAGGGAAAAACCTATGGCGGTTACTACGGAAGCCGCAACAATCGGTGAAATTAATTTTACCCAGTATTTTGCAAACAATCCTAAAATTCCCTCTATGATTCCTCCTACAATAACCGCACCTGTAATGGCTCCATATCCGTAGGTTGGTCCTATAAAACAGAATACGGATACAAAGGTAAAACTGATTCCCATGACAATGGGAAGACCGGAGCCAATCTTCCAGACCGGATACAACTGAATCATGGAACCGATACCTGCTGCTATCATGGCGGTCTGAATCAGACCTGCTGTCTGCTCTGTCTCTAAGCCGCAGGCACCTGCCACAATAATAATCGGTGCTATGTTTGCCACAAACATGGCCAGTACATGCTGCAAACCAAAAGGAATTGCTTTTGCTACAGGAACCTTGCCATCTAACTGGTAAATGTTTTTCATATCAGTATTTTTCATATTCATCCTCCTCATAAGTAAAAAAAAGACATTTTCTCTTTTCTTTTGTCTTTTTTTACAATTTTCATCAAATATATCATAAAAGTAAGAAAAAGTCTAACTTTTTTCTTTAAAGAAGATAGAAATTTCAGTTCCTTTCTTTTTTTTACTTTTCACGTAAAGTTCTCCCTGGTGATACTGTACTGCATGCTTCACAATCGACAGGCCCAGACCTGTTCCGCCAGATTGTTTGGAATGGCTTTTGTCCACACGATAAAAACGTTCAAATATTTTTTCCTGTTCCTCAGGCTCTATCCCTATACCGCTGTCCAATACTTTAAGGCAGATACTTTCTTTCCGGTCTTTAATGATTACTTTTACCTTTCCGCCGGGATGATTGTATTTAATGGCATTGTCACACAGATTATAAATAATCTCATAGAGCAGACTGCGTACTCCGTTTACCTTTCCCTCCTCTCCGGTTACCTCCATACGGATATTCTTCTGCCCTGCCAAGTCAGCAAGTGTTTCGCAGACTTCCATGGAAAGTGCTTTTAAAGATACCTCTTCTTTTGCCATCTCCACTCCTTCATCAAGCTGTGACAGGCGGATAATATCCTCTATCAGACAGACCATGCCGGAGGCTTCTTTATGAATCCGCTTTACAAAATCCGGAATATCCTCTGCTTTCACAATTCCATTTTCCAAAAGCTCCGCAGAACCGATGATTGATTGCAGCGGTGTTTTTAATTCATGAGATACATTTGCCGTAAACTCCCTGCGATTCTTTTCCGCATTTACCTGTTCTGTAATATCAAATCCCAGAATCACAATTCCATACAGATTTTTTTCTGCTTCAATACAGCTTACCTCAAACTGATATTCCCGACCGTTTTTTTCTTCCCGAAAAGTGCAGATTCCCTTCTTTTTTGCCTCTTCAATGGCATTTTGCACATTTTCTTTTCCGTCAATCAAAGAAAAACTCTCTCCTTCTACGGCTTTGTCAAACCAGCTCTTTGCCGCCGGATTCATGCTTACCACATTTCCCGCATTATCCAGAAGAACTAACGTTTCCTTCATGTTTTGCGTAATCTGATTAAATTCCTCCTGCTTCTGTTTTAAGATACGCACCTGCCTTTGTATTTCCTGCTTTTGTGCATATATACGCCCAAGCAGCGGAGAAAGCTCTTCATAAGCATCATTTTCCAGTGGTGCATCCAGATTCAGCCTATTTAAAGGCTCCACGATTTTTCCAGCCATTTTATCCGACATCCACACAGATAAAATAACCGCAGCCAGAATAATCACGAAAACCGGCTGAAGCATGCCCCCTACCAGTGCCATGACAGTTGCCCTGCTGTCTGAAATCCGTAGCACACTTCCATCCTGCAGCCTTAATGCTTCATAGATGTTCTGTCTGGTCAGTGTGGTAGAATACCGTCTGCTGCTTCCGGTTCCATGGATAAACGCCTCCTGTATTTCTTCCCTGAAAGCATGATTTTCCATCTCTTTCACGTCTGCCTGATTATCAAACAAAACAGTGCCGTCTTCTGCTATCCAGGTAAGACGATAGCTTACATCCTCTACTCCGTTCAGATAATCTGCTCCCAGCATGGCAGTTCCCTCTGCTGCCAGATGTAATTCATCCTTAAGCTGTTGCTGCTGCAAATTGCCAAAATAATAATATAATATACTTGTAATTAAAAGAACACTGGCTGTTAAAACAACCAATGCCGCACTAAGAATTGCTTTTAAAATTTTATTTCTCATAAAAAACCTCCATCCGGTACCCCACATTTCTTACCGTTTCGATTCTTTTTCCATATTCCTTCAGCTTATGCCGCAGGGAACGGATATGAGAATCCAGTGTACGGGAATCTTCCAGATAATCCGACTTCCAGATTTCTGAAAAAAGCTGTTCTCTGGTATATACCATTCCGGGATGGGAAAGAAACAGGCAGAGCAATTCGAACTCCTTATAGGTAAGCATCACTCTTTCCCCATCTGCCGTAACTGTCCGTTCATTTCTATTCACAACAAGCCCTCCTGTTTTCAACACTCCGGCTTTAGGGTCGGGATTACTGCGGCGAAGCACCGCCTTTACCCTGGAAACCATTTCCAGCACACTGAATGGTTTTACAATATAGTCGTCTGCTCCCAAATCCAGTCCACGGATTCTGTCATACTCTTCTCCCTTGGCAGTTGCAAGAATTACCGGAATTTTCCGGTATTCTGCTTTTTCTTTCATTTTGGTTAAAATCTCAATTCCATCCATTCCCGGAAGCATGACATCCAAAAGAACCAGCTTTGGTTTTTCCTGTTCCAGTGCTTTCCAGAATGCAGCTCCATCCTCAAAGCCTTTTGTCTCAAAACCGGCAGAATGCAGGGCATAGATTTCAATCTCCCGAATTCCTGCATCATCCTCAACACACCATATCATTTTGCCACCTCCGCTTTTAGTTTTCAGGCTGATTATAACATTTTTGTTTTGAGAAAAACAGTGGTCTTCCGGTAATATAATCTCTGGTACGTTCCTCACATGGCTTTGAAAAAAGCTCCCCTGTCTTTCCGTATTCCACCAGTTCCCCCAGTAAAAAAAATGCCGTATAATCAGATACCCTGGCCGCC